>DATJOV010000405.1:0-5734 GCA_035506735.1 Acidimicrobiales bacterium
ACCCGGTGGCCGACGAGGACGGCTGGGCGCAGGCCGACAGGCCCAGCGCCAGTGCCAGCACCAGCGCCACCATCGTCACGAGGCCACGTCCCGCCGTCGCCGCCGGACGGGGCCGGCGTCGGCGGCACGCACCGTGACGCCACGCGCGCCGCCCGCGCCCAGGGCGCGTCGGCACCACGAGCGCGGCGCCGTGCGCGCCACGAGGGGTGTCGTCGGGGTCAGCTGCGCGTCGGTCCACCGGGCCAACTCCTACCCACACGGCGGGGAAAGCCACCACCGCACCGAGCGTATCGGCGCCTCCGCCCGCCCCGCTCAGTGCGGTTTGGCGATCACCTCGGAGGCGCGCTGTCGTCCGATGCCGGCGAAGCGGACGATGCCCCACACCACCCCGAGCGTCTCGATGAGGTTCACCACGTACACGCCGGGGAGGACGAGGGCGGCCTGGAGGAGGAACGAGCGGGGACGGTCGGAGGCGGAGAGGTTGACCTTGAGCCCTTCGATGTAGAGCCAGTACACGCCGGCCAGGCTCACCGCCCACAACGGGAGGAAGAGGGGGCTCACCGGGGAGGTGTTGTCGACGCCGGTGGCGAAGGCGACCAGGAGGGCCACCCCCACGAACTGGAAGGGCGCCAGGGCCCACAGCAGGATCGAGTACACCAGGGGGAGCTTGGGAAGGAGGGGGAGCCGCCGGTTGCAGGCCAGCCGGAGCAGACCCTCGACCCACCGCCGGCGCTGGCGGATGAGGTCGCCCACCGTGGCGGGGGAGGCCCCGTAGGAGTAGGAGTTGAGCATGGTGGACTGGCGGGGGTAGCGGGTGGCGAACTGGATGGCGAAGTAGGAGTCCTCGATGACGGTGTCGGGGAAGTCCCACCCGATCTCGTCCTCGATGTCGGCCCGCACCACGAGGTGCTCACCGTGGAGCCCGCCCAGCGGGGTGCCGAGCATGCCCGTGAAGAAGGCGAAGCGGGTGATGTCGTCGGCGGGGCGGATGGCGTCGGCCAGGCGGCACAGGCGCGACGACGTGAGGTCCTGGGGGAAGGCCAGGACGCCCTGGGCCAGGAGGAAGCGGTCCCCGTCCTCTTCGATGAACTCGGCCAGGGAGGACGCCGTGTCGGCACCGATGTGGGTGTCGTCGTCGAGGTGGTAGACGTAGATCTCGGGGGAGTTCTCGCCCAGGGCCCTGCGGTTCTCCAGGGCGTAGTGGTTGGCCCGGGTCTTGAAGCGGGCCCCGTTGGGGGTCTCGTAGTCGGACGGGACGTTGAGGACCCGGATGTGCGTCCCGGGCAGGCCGAGCTCCCGGAGCCAGGCCCGCAGGGGCTCGTGGTCGACCGACCCCTCGGTGATGACGTCCACGCGGAAGTGCTCGAAGTTCTTGGGCAGGTGGACCAGGAGGGAGAGGAGCACCCGCTGCAGGGCGGGCAGGTTGCCGGGGACGAGGAGGGTGGGGACGGTGACGATGAGGGGATGGGCCGTCCGCCCGGCGAAGTCGGAGCGGGCCAGCTTGCGGCGCCGCACCGGCCCGGCCTCGTCCCCCGGGGCCGTGCCGGTCCCGACGTCCGCCCGGGAGGGATGCCGGTCCCGGCTCCGCCCCCGGCGGGCGTGGTGCCACGTGGTGCGCAGGTAGGCCGCCCCCACCAGGCCCAGGAGGATCACCGGGGCGTACAGGGTCCAGACCACCGACAGGTAGTAGTTGAGCGGGGTGTGGTGCTGGGCCGTGGTCAGCCGGGCCAGGACCGCGGCGATGGTGGCGAAGAGCAGGGCCAGCAGGGAGAACCGCACCCTGGGGGCCCGGCGCCGGTCGAAGCGCCGTTCGATCTTGGCGTGATGGCTGGTGACCCGGCGCAGCACGGTGGGGAGGGCGCCCAGCGCGGCGTGGCCCGCCGGCGCCGCGGCGTCGGGGGCGGGGGCATCGGGGGCGGCGGTGGGGTGCGACGGCACCAGGAACAGCGGAGTCGGGGCGGGCACCATGGGGCAGCCACCGCGGGGGGCGAGGAGGGCGTGGGTGCCCTGCACGTCGTGGAACACCGCTTCGCGCACCGGCGGGCGGACCTCGTCGTCGGTGGGGGCCAGGGCCTGGGTGTCGAGGATCATGGGGCGTGCGGTGGGTGGTCTCGCCGGCGGGGAGGGCGGGGGCTCAGCGCGACGCGGGACCAGCAGGCACGGGCGATGCGGCGCGCCGGCGCGACGAGGGGGCGGGTGCTGCTGGCATGGCCGAAATGATCTTCACGGCGGCGCGCCTTGTCAAAGGCCTCGACGCGCACCGTCGAGGGGCGTCACCGGGGACGTCACGCCTTTTTTGGTGACAAGCCCGCGACGGACTGCTCACCGGGCTCAGCAAGCACACTCCCCACGGGATGGACGTGACGCGTGTTGTGCGAGCGTGCCGTGGCGCGGTTGGGAGTGTGCTTCTCCTCAATGGTGACGAAAGCGTCACCGAGATGTCCATCGTGTGATTTCTCTGTAACGCGCCATGTCCGGGCGGCGTGGGGCCGTCCGCTGGGATGACTGTTGCGTGCCGGTGGAGCCCGCCGACCGCTGCCCCGCCGGCCGCCCTCGGCTCCCGACGGCGGGCCTCGGGCGGTGGGGGAGTCGAGCCCGGGCGGGGGCGTCGGCGGCCCGAGGCGCGGTGAGGGGTTGCGGGCCCGGGGATATAGTCCGGCGTGGAGGCGTCTGGGGAGCTGCGTTGACGATCCGGCCCACGTTGGCGAAGGGTGCGCTGGGGTTCGCCGCCCTCGCCGGGGCCGTGGGCGTGGGCATGGCGCTGGCCGGCGTCGGCGCCGAGGCCCGGACGGTGCTGGTCCTGCTCTTCCTGGCCGTGGTCCCCACGGCCGCCATCGCCGGCTTCCTCCCCGGGCTGGGCCCCCTGGCCCGGGTGGTGGTGGCCGCCACCGCCAACGTGGTGCTCCTGGCCCTGGTGTCCATGGCCATGCTGGCCGAGGGCGTGTGGTCCCCCAGCCGGGCCCTGCTCCTCGTGGGGGTCGTCACCGCCGACCTCTTCATCGTCCAATTTCCCCCCGTGAAGCAGCACGTGCTGTCGTGGGCACGGTCGTGGGGGGCGACCCTCGAGCGACGGGTGCCGCTCCTCGCCGCCGGGCCGCCGGTGCGGGAGCAGCGACCGGGGGCGGGGTTGCTGCGCGGCTTCAGGGGCACGGTCCTGGCACCGGAGGAAGGGAGAGCAGGAAGCGATGGGAAGGCCATGACGTCGAACGGGGGAGGTCGCCTCACCGAGGCGCAGGTGGTCGAGCAGAGCCGGTCGGCCTTCTTGCACCGGCTGTCCCAGCCGTCGTCGTGGGCCCCGCTCGACGGCGACAATGTCGACGACGTCATGCGACGGGAGGTGGGGGAGATGCAGCCATCGGTGTTCGTGCGCGACGACGGGGTGGCGCTCCTCTACCGCCGGCGGCTGAACGTCTTCCGGGGGGAGCCCCAGAGCGGCAAGTCCTGGGCGGCGCTGGTGGCCGTCGTCCAGCAGGTGCGGGCCGGCAACGTGGTGTGCGTCCTCGACTTCCAGGACGCCTTCGAGTCGATGGTGGACCGTCTGCGCCAGCTGGGCCTCACCCGCCAGCAGATCGTGGCCCAGGTCATCTGCTGCTCGCCCGACTCGCCCTTCAACGAGATCGCCCAGGCCCACCTCGAGAACGAGTTCCACGCCCGCTGCCACGTGCCCGAGGCCACCAGGGAGCTGTCGCTCGTCGTCGTCAACGATCTCACCGGCGCCATGGCCGTGGAGGATCTCGATCCCGCCAACGACGGCGAGGTGGCCCGGTTCTTCGGTGGGTTCCCCCGCTGGCTCAAGCACCTGGGGGCGGCCGTGGTCCTCGTCCAGCACGACCCCGGGCCCGCCGACCCCGGTGCCCGGGGCGGCGCCGGGCTCGACGCCGGGGTGGGCCGGGTCGACGGGGCCGTCTACGGGTTCAAGGAGAGCGCCCCCTTCGGCCGTGGCCTCACGGGGCGGGCCCGGGTGAGCCTCCTGCGCGACGGCGGCGGGTACCTGCGGCGAGAGGCCCCGGGCCGGGTGGTGGGGACGCTCACCCTGACCTCACCCGCCGGCGGCGAGACGGTGGGCGTGACCTTCTCGGCCGCGGGGGAGGGGCGCCCGGCGCGCCGGCGGGTCCCGTCGCGCCAGCTGCCCAGGGCCGGGGCCCGGTCCGAGGACTGACCGGGCGGGCCCGTCAGGGCCGGACCACCAGGACCGTCTTCCCCGGCCGGCGCGGGGTCGGGGCCGGTCCGTAGGCGGCGGCCGCCTCGGCCAGGGGGAGGGTGCGGGCCACGACCGGTCGCAGCTCGCCCCGGTCGGCCAGGGCGCCCAGGTGCCGCAGGGCCCCGGGGTCGGGCGCCACCACGAAGAAGGTCCCCTCGATGCCCGCCGCCTCGGCCCTCGAGGCGTCGACGGGCCCGGACAGGGTCACCAGGCGGCCCCCGCGGCGCAGCACCTCGTACGACGCGGGCGGGACGGGGCCGCTGAAGGTGTTGACCACGACGTCGAACGGAGCGGCCCCGGGGGGGCGGGCCTCCTCCACCGACCGCACCACCCGGCCGGCGCCCAGGCTCGCCACCAGGAGCTCGTCGTCACCCTGGGCCGTCGCCGTGACCTCGGCGCCGAGCGCCTTCGCCACCTGGACGGCGAGCGACCCCACGCCGCCCGCCCCGCCCTGGACGAGGACCCGCTCGCCCCGCTGCAGCCGGGCGTGGTCGGCCAGGGCCTGCCAGGCCGTGAGGCCGGCCAGGGGGAGGGCGGCGGCCTCGGTGTGCGACAGGCGCCCGGGCCGCGCCACCACCGTGGCGGCCGGGAGGGCGACGTAGTCGGCGGCGGCGCCGTCGTGGTGGAAGTCGATCAGGGCCATCACGGCGTCACCCGGTGCCGGGGCCTCCACGCCCGGGCCGGCGCCGGTCACCACGCCCGAGCACTCGTGTGCGGGGATCATCGGGGTGCGGGACCGTCCGTCCGCCGTCTCCCAGCTGGCGTCCCACGCCAGCTCCCCCGGGGTGACGCCGGCGGCGTGCACCGCCACCAGCACCTCGTCCTTCCCCACGGCGGGGACGGGGGCCTCCTCGTAGCGCAGGACCTCGGGGCCACCCCGGCGGTGGGCCCGGACGGCGCGCATGGTGGCGGTCCCGGCCCTCGTCACGGCGCAGGGTACCCCTCGAGCACGGCCCGCGCCGGGCGGCTCGTGTCAGCCCCTCGTGCCGGCGTGTCAGTGCGGTGTGAGACCGACGCGAGGCCACCGTGCCCGCGCCGGGGCGACTCGCTTGTCCCCGGCGGAACAAGCGCCGGCGATCGGCGACGGCGCGCACGCAACGCGCGATCGCGCCTGGACGTCGCCCGATCCGTGCAGGTCGTCACGCGTCGCCCACCCGTGCGCCGCGCGCGCTCTGTGGCCGACGTCATCCGGACGCGCGACGTCGCGACGGGGACGCGGCGCGTGGCGAGGGGGACGTGCACGGGCCGTCGGTCGGCGCACGAGGGCGCCTCGTCGATGTCGCCGTGTGTCGCGTCGAGGCAGGAGGGGGGCTCGTGCGGCGTTCCACCCGGGGGGAACCACCTCGTCGCCACGCCGCCCTCTCGGTGACGGCGCGCAATCGCGTGGACATGCCAAGTGATTTCCCCTACGGTTCCTCTCGTCCTTCTTGGAAGTCACTGAGGGACGGTTCCCTCATTGGCACGACGACGCCCATTGGTCACTCGCGTGTCGTCGGCGCCTCCACGGCCGTCGTGCAGCTGTCACGCGTCGCC
>DATJOV010000406.1:0-5449 GCA_035506735.1 Acidimicrobiales bacterium
TCGCGGGCCCGGGCCAGCGGGCTGCTCACCAGCCGGCCCGCACCCCGGACCATCCCCGCCAGGCGAGCCACCTGGCCCCGGCCCCGGTCCGTGAGCGGTGATTCCAGGCGGCCCAGGAGGGTGGCGGCGGCGTTGCCGGCCGACTCGCCGTGGCGGACCAGGACCAGCACCGGTCAGCCCCCGGCCCGACGACCGGGGCGGACCGCCGTCAGCGGACCAGGATGCGGCCGCACTGGTCGCAGGTGATCACGGCGTCGGGGGGGGCCTTGCGGATCCGGTCGACCTCCATCGACGGCAGGGCCAGGTGACAGCCGCTGCACGACACCCCCACCAACCGGGCCGCACCGGTCCCGCCCAGCCTGCTGCGCAGCCGGTCGTAGCGGGCCAGGAGGTCGGGCGGGACGCCTCGGGCCACCTCGGCCCGGGCCGTCGACTCCTGGGCGATCTCGGCGTCGAGGGTGGCCTCGGCCGCGGCGATGGCCGCCCGCAGCGACGTGGCCCTGGTCTCCAGGGCGTCACGGGCCACATCGGCCTCCTGCAGCTCGCCGTCGACGGGCTCGAGGGCCTCCATCAGCTCGAGCTCCCGGTCCTCGAGGTCCGAGATGTGGCGGGCCAGGTGCTTGACCTCGTCGGCCATGGCCTGCAGGTCCCGGGCCGCCGCCACCTGACCGCCGTAGAGGCGCTTCTCGAGGGTGGCCTTGCGGGTGCGGGACGACTCGATCTGCTCCTCGAGCGCCTCCTGGCGCCCGCCCAGCTCGTCGCGCTGGCCCCGGACCTCCTTGTTGCGGGCCTCGAGGTCGCCCAGTCGGCGCTCGCCGTCGGCCAGCTCGCCCCGCTCGGGCAGGGTGGCCCGCCGGTGCCGGAGCTGGTCGATCACGGTGTCGTGGTGCTGGACGTCGAGGAGCCGCTCGAGGGGCCCCGGCGACGGCGTCGGGGTCCCGGCCCTCACGTCGCCGTCAGCGGGCGCCATGACACCACAGCGGGGAGGGGGCGCGGCGGGGCGCAGGGCTCATGGCGCGCCGGCCCGGGGTGCCGTGCCGGGATGCCGGGGTCCACCACGCCGTGCCCACAGGGTCATTGTGCCCGGAGCGCGCCCGGTCGCGTGTCGCCTCCCGCCTCGGGCTGGCGGCGGGCGGCGGCCAGGGCCCCGACCAGGGCCTCGTCGGCCAGGGCGTCGGCCTCCGCCCAGGCGAACCACGCCGCCTCGGGGCTCTCGCCCGGGGGTGGGGCCGGATCGCGTCCGGTGCCCACCAGGAGGTAGCGCAGGTCCAGGTGGACGTGGCCCCGGGCCGCCGGGTGCACGTCGACGTGGATGAGGCGGGGGCCGGCGGGGGGATGGGCCAGCTCCAGGCCGGTCTCCTCCTCCGCCTCCCGCCGGGCCGCCTCGGCCGGGAGCTCGCCCGCCTCGAGGTGGCCGCCGGGCTGGAGCCACCGCCCGAGCCGCTTGTGCCGGTGCAGGAGCGTGCCCCGCGCTCCGACCACCACGGCCGAGGCCGTCACGTGCTCGGGGCCGGCCTCCTCGTCGAAGGGGCGGCGCAACGTCGCCACGGCCAGCCGGATCCGCTCCAGGGCGGCGTCCTCGCGCCCGTCCCCGGGACGGTGCCGGGCCAGGACCCCCAGCACGACACCGATCCGGTCGTCACCCTGGACGTCGTCGGCGGGGGCGGGTGCGGCCACGGCCCTTCCCTAGCACACCGGGGAGGGCGCACCCCGGGCCGGGCGCAGCGCCCTCGGCGCCCACCGCCGTGTGGCGCTCAGCGACCGACGGCGCGGGCCAGCTCCGCCTTCGACATCCGGGACCGGCCCCGCACCCCCCGCCGACGGGCCTCGTTGTAGAGCTGGTCGTAGGTGGGGCCCCCGGCGCCGCGGTGCGAGCGCAGGCCGCCCCGGCGCCCGGAGGAGATGTCGTGGAGCGACGAGGGGCTGGTGCTGGCCGACTCCCCGGCCCGGGCCCGCTCCTTGTTCACGGTGCGCGCCGCGATCTCCTGCGCCTCGGCCTCGGGACGGCCCCGCTCCTCGAGGCCCTCCTTGATGTGCTCGTACTGGCGCTCGCGCCGATCACTCCACGCGTTGCGGGGCACGGGTCCTCCTCTGCTCGGGTCGGTCCTCCGACGGGCGGGCCTCGGCACCGGGACCGGGGGTGGCGAGGACGCGGGGCGGGCGGGACGGCGTGGCGCCATGGGTGGGGAAGCCCCGCAGGACGTCGTACACGGCGTGGAGCCGCACCACCGGCCCGAGGCGCTCGTACCAGCGGGGCCTGGCCCCGGGGTGGGTCGGGGCGTGGCGCCGCACGAAGCGGGCCGTGGGGAAGATCTCGGGGTGGCCGTAGAGCGCGAGGCGCCGGCGCAGGGCGGGCAGCCCGGTCTCGAGCTCCCGCACGATCTCGCCCCGCACGTCGGCGCGCGCCGCCCGCACCGCCCCGTCGAAGTCCTGGCCCTGGTTGAGGTTGCCCCCCCGCACGCCCCGGCCCATCTCGTCCAGGCGGTCCAGGGCACGGCGGTGGGCCACGGGGTCGCCCCCCAGCGCCCCGACCAGGTCGGCGAAGCGGACGTCTGTGGCCATGGCCCCCGTCACGCGCTCCTTGGCGGCCTGGCGCACGGCGAGGTGCTCCACCAGCGCCTTGCCCACGTCGCCGTGGTCGGTGGCGTCCAGGGTGCGGTCGTCGAACTCCTCGAACAGGGCCAGCACGGCCCGGTCCTCGTACTCCAGCTGGTCCAGGGCGTCCCCGCCCCGGGCCGGGAGGGCCGTCCCGCCGTCGGCCGCCCGGGGCCCGGTGGTCTCGTGCGTCACCTCGGCGCGATACCCGCCCCCGAGCGGCGCCAACCTCGACGGCGCGATGGCCCGGCGCCGCCCCGCTCCGCGCCCCCGCTCAGCTCCGGCGGGCCCGCACGTGGAGGAACATGGGGTAGCGGGTCCAGCGGGACCCGGCGTCCGCACCGGCGGGGCGGGGCTCGAACAGGGCCTCGATCACGAAGCCGGCTGCGCCCAGGGCGCCCACGTAGGTCTCGAGGGGATGGGTCCACCCCCGGAAGGACATGGCCAGCCCGTCGCGTCGCACCGTCGTCTCGAACCAGCGCGTGCCGAGGTAGCCCCCGTCGAGTCGCAGTGGCGCCTCGTCGTCGTCGGAGTCGAAGGTCCCGGCGTCGAGGAGGGGATGGGTGAGGCAGATGCAGAAGGCGCCGCCGGGGAGCAGGACGCGCCCCACCTCGGCCACGGCGCCGGGCATGTCGTCGAAGTCCATGAGGGCGTTGTAGGCCACGGCCACGTCGACGGTGGCGTCGCCCAGGGGCAGGGCGGCGGCGTCGGCCAGGAGATAGCGGCCGGCCTCGTCGGCTGCGGCGGCGTGGGCCAGGAGGGTGGGCGAGGCGTCCACGGCGAGCACGCGGTGGCCGCGGGCGGTGAGGTCACGGGCCACGCGCCCCTCCCCGCACCCGACCTCCAGGGTGCGGGGACCCGGTGGGGGGACGACGGCGGCGAAGAAGGCGTCGCGGTAGTACCAGTAGGCGTCGTGGCCCGGGGTCCGGGCCCAGCGCACCCAGTGCTCGGCCTCGGCCTCCCACGCCGCCCGGCTGTCCACCGACGCCACGCTACCGGGGCCGAAATCCGCCCCGGGACCGTTCCCCGTGCCGGGACGGGGCCAGCGCGTTCGAAGGCGGGGAAACTCGAGCGACGCCGGTCGCACCGTCGCAGTGACGACCATCTCGTGACCGGCCCCACGAGCTGACGTGCCGGGCCGGTGCCGGGCGTGTGCTGGCGCCGCGCCCCTGAGCCCCGGCCCGTCCCGGGGCCCGGCGCTCGGTGCCGACGCTCGGCACCGCCGTCGTCACCCCACGGTCAGCTGGCCGAAGGTGCTGCACAGCCCCAGGGCCTCGATGACGAGGAAGGCGCCCACGATGGCGAGGACCACGGCCGTGCGCCATCGGTTGCCGGGGCGGGCCATGGCGCCGGGCATGTACCACTGGGGAAGGAGCGCCGGGATCTGGGACAGGAAGTGGTCGATGGGGACGGCGTCGGCGGCGAGGGGGGCGTCGGGGTCGGCGGCGAGGGCCAGGGCGGTGAGCTCCTCCTCGTCGGGGACGTCGTCGGCCACACACTGGTCGAGCACCTGTCCTGCCCCGTCCGTGCCGCTCATGGCTCGTTCCCTCCGTTCCCGCCGTCGCCGGCCCCGTGGGTGTCACCCCCGGCCGAGCCCCCCCGCCATCGACGATAGAGGTCCGTGAGGTCGCGCCGGGCCTCGGGGTCCAGATCCTCGGGTTCCACCCTGCCCACCAGGGCGATGGTGACGCGGATCTGCTCGAGGTAGGCCGAGCAGTTGGGGCAGCCCCGGAGGTGGGCCTCGAAGCGGCGCCGCTGGCGGCGCGACAGGGCCCCCTCCAGGTAGGCGGTCACGAGCTCCACGGCTTGTTGGCACACCAGGTCGCGGCGCAGCAGGCGGGGCATCACGGCCTCCCCAACCGCGGCTCGAGCACGGTGCGCAGGCGGGCCCGGCCCCGGTGCAGGAGGATGCGCTGGTTGCCGGCCGAGATGCCGAGGACGGCGCAGGCGTCCTCGCTGGACAGGCCCTCGACGTCTCGGAGGGTCACGACCTGGCGCTGGCGATCGGGGAGCTCGTCGAGGGCGGCGCGCAGGACCGGCCCCAGGGTGGCGGCGTCGAGGCGGGCATCGGTGTCGTCGGTCCAGGGTGCCACCGGTTCCTTCCAGGCGCCGCCCCCGTCGAAGCGGGCCGGGTCCACGCTCGGCCCCCCGGGGTCGAGGGGAGCGGTGGGGCGCTCCCGGGCTCCGGCGGAGCGGGCCCGGTTGACGAGGATGCGGAACAACCACGTCTTGAGCGACGACCGCCCTTCGAAGCTGTCGATGCCCCGGACCACGCCCATCCAGGTGTCCTGGACCACCTCCTCGGCCACGGCCGAGGTGGGCACGATGGAGCGGGCGACACGCAGCAGGCTGCCCTGGTAGCGGGTCACGAGGGCCACGAAGGCCTCCTCGTCCCCGCCCCGCAGGCGACCGAGCAGCTCGACGTCGGTCTCCACGGCCCCGCAGCGTAGGAGGACGGCGCGCCCCACGGGGCGCGCCCGGCGCCGGGCCAACGCGGTCGAGGTCCCACCACACTGCACGGTGCACGGTCCGCTCCCGGGCCGGGGCGTTACGGGTGTAACGGATCGGGGCGCCGGGGGACAGCACAACCGTGGGCGACGACCAAGGAGACGCCATGCGCAAGACGATCCGCCTGGGGATGGGCGCCGGGGCCGTGCTGGGCCTGGTGGGGCTGACCGCTCCGGCAGCCCTGGCCGACGGGTTCCACGGCACCCCGGGGGCGGGCTGGACCGGGGGCGGCCCCGGCCGGGGTGGCGGTCCCCACGGGGGCGGTGCCGTCTTCGTGCAGACCGACAACCAGGCGGGTAACGCCGTGGTCGCCTACGCCGTCGGGCCCGACGGCGCCCTGACCGAG
>DATJOV010000407.1:0-4812 GCA_035506735.1 Acidimicrobiales bacterium
CGCTCCGTCGGTGGCGCTGCGCCCGTCCTGCGAGGCCCCGTCCCGCCCCGGGGGGCCGCCCCCGCCTCGCCTGCTCCCATCCTGGCCCAGCGGGGCCGCCAACCGGGTGGTCCGGGCCCGGCCGTCGTCTGGCCCCGGGCCCAGCGGGGACCGGGGGGGACGGGGGGGACGGGGGGTGTGGAGATGGCGATAGACGGCGTCGGCCACGGCGTCGGGCAGCCAGGGGAGGGCGCCCAGGTCGTCACGGGACGCCGCCCGCAGCGCCCGCACGCCCCCCAGCTCCCTCACCAGCCGGGTGCGGCGGGCCGGCCCCAGCCCGGGCACGCCCTCCAGGGCGCTGGCCGTCATGCGCTTGCCCCGCAGGTCGCGGTGATAGGTGATGGCGAAGCGGTGCGCCTCGTCGCGCACCCGCTGCAGAAGGAACAGCGCGTCCGAGCCCCGGGGCACGGGCACCGGATCGGGGCGGCCCGGCACGAAGACCTCCTCGAAGGACTTGGCCAGCGCCGCCACCGGGATCTCGTCGGACAGCCCCAGCTGCTCGAGCACCCGCACCCCCACGCCCAGCTGACCCTTGCCCCCGTCGAGCAGCAACAGCTGGGGCGGATAGGCGAAGCGACGGGCCCGGGCGCTGCCGGCCACGGCGTCGTCGCCCCTGGTCTCGCGGCGCGCCGCCAGCAGGGCGGTGAGGCGGCGGGTGAGGACCTCCTCCATGGCCGCGTAGTCGTCGTTGCCGGCCACGCCCTTCAACCGGAAGCGGCGGTACTCGGACTTGCGGGGCAGGCCGTCCTCGAGCACCACCATCGAACCCACGTAGTCGGTGCCCTGGAGGTGGCTCATGTCGTAGCACTCGATGCGCAGCGGGGCCTGGGGCAGGCCCAGCACCTCCTGCAGCGACTGCAGGGCGCGGGCCCGGCTGGCGTGGTCCGAGGCCCGGCGCAGGCGGTGGCGCGTGAGCTCCTCCGCCGCGTTGCGGGCCGCCGTCTGCAACAGGGACCGCTTGCCGCCCCGCTTCGGGACGCGCAGCGCCACCGGCCCACCCCGGCGGTCGGTCAGGAAGGCCTCGTACACGGGGGCGGGGTCGGGCATCTCGGGCACGAGCACCTGGCGGGGGACCTCGGGGCCGGTCGCCCCCTCGCTCCCCCACGACCGGGGGTCGCCCGCCCCCGACGTCCACCCCGAGCTGTCGCCGCCCCGCACCCGGGCCCGGCGGGGCTCGGCCTCGGAGGGCACGGCGTCGCCGTAGAGCTCTTCGAGCACCCGCCCCACCAGTTGCGCGGTGGTGAGGTCCTCGACCTTGTCGACCACGAATCCCCGCCGCCCGACCATGCGTCCCCGCCGCACGTGGAGCACGCACACCGCCGCTTCCAGCGGGTCGTCGTCGATGCCCACCACGTCGAGGTCCTCGGGGCGGTCGGTCACCACCTGCTGGCGCTCGCACGCCATGTGCAGGGTGTGCAGCCGGTCGCGCACCCGGGCCGCCCGCTCGTAGTCGAGGGCCTCGGCGGCCTCCTCCATCTCGGCCGTGAGGCGACGCTCCACGTCGTCGGTGTCACCGGCCAGGAAGGCCATGAGGTCGCGCACCATGGCGTCGTAGCGGTCGCGCTGCACGGCGCCGATGCAGGGCCCCGAGCACCGCTCGATGTGGAACAGCAAGCAGGGCTTGCCCAGCTTGCGATGGCGGTCGAACTTGTTGTCCGAGCACGTGCGCACCGGGAAGGTGCGGCGCAGCAGGTCGAGGGTGTCGCGGATGGCACCCACGTGGGCGTAGGGGCCGAAATAGCGCACCCCGGCCCGGCGCCGGCCCCGCACCACCGCCGCCCGGGGCCACTCGTCGCCCACCGTGACGGCCAGAGAGGGGTACGACTTGTCGTCGGCCAGCCGGATGTTGAAGCGGGGCCGGTGCCGCTTGATCAGCGCGTACTCGAGGAGGATCGCCTCCACCTCGTTGGCCACCTGGATCCACTCCACCCGGTCGGCCGTGGCCACCATCTGGGCCGTGCGGGGCGCCAGGGTGGCGGGGTCGGCGAAGTAGTTGGCCAGGCGGCTGCGCAGCGACTTGGCCTTGCCCACGTACAGGACCCGGCCCGCCTGGTCGAGGAACTGGTACGAGCCCGGGGCGTCGGGGATCTGTCCGGGCGACGGGCGGGTGCGCACACTCCCACTGTGCCGTACGGCGGGCCCCGACCGAGCCGGCCCGAACCGGCCCCCCGGGGGGCGCCCGAACCGACGCTCCCGCCGGCCCCGCGCCTACACTCGGAGGTAAGCGCCGGCCTGGTACCCCGGCGTACATATCGTTCCGAGGCCGACAACCCCGCGGATGGGCGACCAGGCTGTCCCCGCCGGCCACCGATCGGAGCGCTCCCCGAAGGGGGTCAGACCATGCTCCGCTTACAGCGTGCGCTCCCCGAGCGCTACGTCCGGGCCACGCCCGAGGACCTGGCCGACCGCATCGGCGCCGCCAAGGCCGCCCTCGGTCCCGCCCTGCTCATCCTCGGTCACCACTACCAGCGCGACGAGGTGATGCGGTGGGCCGACGCCCGGGGTGACTCCTTCGGCCTGTCCCGCACCGCCGCCCAGCGTCACGACGCCGATTACGTGGTGTTCTGCGGGGTCCACTTCATGGCCGAGTCGGCCGACATCCTCACCGCCCCCCACCAGCAGGTGATCCTCCCCGACCTGAACGCGGGATGCTCCATGGCCGACATGGCCGACATCGAGGCCGTCGAGGACGCCTGGGAGGCGCTGGCGGCGGTGACCGACATCAGCCGGGTGGTGCCCGTCACCTACATGAACTCGGCCGCGTCGCTGAAGGCCTTCGTGGGCCGTCACGGCGGTGCCGTGTGCACGTCGTCGAACGCCCGGGCCGTGCTGCGCTGGGCCCTGGACCCGGCCGACCGGGGACGGGCCCAGGGCGACAAGGTGCTGTTCTTCCCCGACCAGCACCTGGGGCGCAACACCGGGTTCGACCTCGGCTACGGCCACGACGACATGCGGGTGTGGAACCCCCGCCTGGAGTCGGGCGGCCTCGACGACGCCGACATCAAAGAGGCCACCCTCCTGCTGTGGAAGGGCCACTGCTCGGTGCACCAGCGCTTCCGGCCCGAGCACGTCGCCGCCTTCCGGGCCGAGCACCCCGGCGGGATGGTCATCGCCCACCCCGAGTGCGCCCACGAGGTGGTGGCCCGGGCCGACCAGGTCGGCTCCACCGACTTCATCATCCGGGCCGTCGACGCCGCCCCCGCCGGCACCGTCATCGGGGTGGGCACCGAGATCCACCTCGTCAAGCGCCTGGGCGACGAGCACCCCGACAAGACGGTGGTGTCACTCGATCCCCTGGTGTGCCCGTGCTCCACCATGTTCCGCATCGACGCCGCCCACCTGTGCTGGGTGCTCGAGGGACTGGTGGAGGGTCAGGTGGTGAACCGCATCACCGTCGACGCCGACACCGCGCAGTGGGCCCGGGTGGCGCTCCAGCGCATGCTGGACATCACGTAGGGTCTCCGCCCCCGGCGGGAGCGGCGTGGGGCCACTCCTCGAAGAGCGCGCACCGGCCCCCGGCGCTGAAGCGCAGCACCCACAGGTCGCGCCACGCGCCGGCGGCCGCCTCGTCGTAGTGCACCTCCACCCGGACCACGGCCGTCTCGGCGTCGAGGGCCACGACCTCGCTCGTCATGGTGAAGCGCTCGTCGGGCCCGGACCGCTCGGCCTCCCAGAACTCCGACAGCTCGACCAGTCCCCGCACGGCCGGTCCCCACGGACCGGGCCGGTAGGTGACGTCGGCCGTGAACAGCTCGGCCAGGCGCTCGGTGCCGGCCGTGCGCCACGCCTCCTCGTAGGCGCGCACCCACGCCTCCACGCGGTCGCGCCGCACCACCGCCATCAGCCCGCCCTCCGGGGTCGGCCCCCCGCCACCGCCGTCTTGCTCCGGCCGGGGCGCGGGCTCGGCCCCGCCTTGCCGTTGGCGGAGGCCGCCGTCCGGCCCGGGGCGGGGGCCTTGGCCGCCCTCCTCGGGCTCGGGGCGGCCTTGGACCCGCGGGCCCGGGCCGGCTTGGGAGCCGGAGTCTGGGCCGATCGGGTCTGGGCCGACCGGGTCTGGGCCGACCGGGTCTGGGCCGACCGGGTCTGGGCCGATGGGGGCTTGGGGGCGGGCTTCGTGGCGGTGGGGACCCCCTCCCCCCGACCCCGTCGCCGGGCGCGGCCCCCCCGGCCCGGGGCCCCCCCGGCCCGGTCGAGCGCCGGCCCCAGCACCACCCCGGTGTGGCTGACGGGGCTGGCCGCCACGTCCTCGGGGGTGCCCACGGCCACCACGTCACCACCTCGCTCGCCACCCTCGGGACCGAGGTCGACGATCCAGTCGGCCGTCTTCACCACGTCGAGGTTGTGCTCGATGACGATGACGGTGTTGCCCTGGTCCACCAGCCGGGACAGCACCTCGAGCAGCTTGCGCACGTCGTCGAAGTGCAGTCCGGTGGTGGGCTCGTCGAGGACGTACAGCGTGTGCCCGGTCGAACGCCGTGACAGCTCCGACGACAGCTTGACGCGCTGGGCCTCGCCCCCCGACAGCGTGGGAGCGGGCTGGCCCAGGCGGATGTAGCCGAGGCCCACGTCGACCAAGGTCTGCAGGTGCCGCGCGATCGTCGGCTGGTTCGCGAAGTAGGCCAGGGCCTCCTCGCACGACATGTCGAGCACATCGGCGATGTTCTTGCCCTTGAAGGTCACCTCGAGCGTCTCGCGGTTGTAGCGGGCGCCACCGCACACCTCGCAGGGCACGTACACGTCGGGGAGGAAGTGCATCTCGATCTTGATGGTGCC
>DATJOV010000408.1:0-6555 GCA_035506735.1 Acidimicrobiales bacterium
GAACAGGGCCTCCACCAGCAGTCGCCGTGACGTGGTGACCCGACCGCCCCCCTGGCGCACCAGGGCCAGGACGTCCTCCGCCGACGTCGCCCCCACCATCCCCACGGCGCCGAGACGCTCACCCACGGCGCCAGCATAGTGCCCGCCCCTCCAGATGGGAACTGTTGCCTATTGCGAGCTGGACGCAACACCTCTAGAGTCCGGGGCGCGCGGAAGGAGCCCCGAGCCATGCCAGACCCCCGAGCCCGCATCGCCCGGATCCGACACGGCCTGACGCCGGCTGAATGGCTGCGCGTCGGTGGCATGACCCTCACCGTGGCGGGGTTGAACGTGGTCGGCTGGGGGATGCTCGTCGCCGCCCTCGGTGGCCATTACCACATCTCGAAGACCCAGGTCTTCGGCGTGGGCACGGGGATCCTGGCCTACACCCTGGGCATGCGCCACGCCTTCGACGCCGATCACATCTCCGCCATCGACAACACCACACGCAAGCTCCTCCATGACGGGAAGCGCCCGCTCAGCGTGGGGTTCTTCTTCTCCCTGGGCCATTCGACCGTCGTGTTCGTGCTGGCCGTGCTGCTCAACTTCGGCATCCGGGGGCTCGATGAGCAGGTGAAGAACGGCAACTCCGGCCTCCAGTACACGACCAACATCGTCGGGACCTCGGTGTCGGCCCTCTTCCTCTTCCTCATCGCCGCTCTCAACGTCGTCGTCCTGGTGGGGATCCTCAAGGTCTTCCGGGATATGCGCACGGGCACCTACGACGACGAGGAGCTCGAGCGCCAGCTCAACAACCGGGGACTCATGATGCGCTTCTTCGGGCCCTTCGCCCGCAGGGTCGACACGCCCTGGAAGATGTACCCCATCGGCTTCCTGTTCGGACTGGGATTCGACACCGCCACCGAGGTTGCCCTCCTCGTGCTGGCCGGGACGGCCGTCGTGGGCGGCCTGCCCTTCTACGCCATCCTGTCCCTGCCGATCCTGTTCGCCGCCGGTATGAGCCTCTTCGACACCATCGACGGCTGTTTCATGAATTTCGCCTACGACTGGGCCTTCGCCAAGCCCATCCGCAAGGTGTATTACAACATCACCATCACAGGGCTCTCCGTCTTCGTCGCCGTGTTCATCGGAGGCGTCGAGTCCCTGGGTCTCCTGGCCCAGGACAGCCATCTGAGCGGTGGCTTCTGGTCGTTCATGGAGAACTTCGACATCAACATGGCCGGCTTCGTCATCGTCGGCGTCTTCGTGGTGACCTGGGTCATCGCCCTCGCCGTCTGGCATCTGGGCCACATCGAGGACAGGTGGAGCGGGTCGATGCGCGGCGCCCAGGCCGAGCCGGCCGTGGACTGACCGGTCGAGCGCTGTCACGGGGCGTGTCGTCGGCGCCTCGGGTCCTTCACCTCGTGCGTCGGGAGCGGAGCCGGCTCCCGATCAGGGCGACGGCCAGCCCGGCCGTCCACAGCGCGGCGACGATCACGGCCGTGCCCCAGCCGAAGAACAGGGCCACCCCGAGGCTGACGAAGCATCCGGCCAGCGCCTTGATCGACGGCGGCACGCCCGGACGCCGGTCGGCCCGGCCCGCTACGCCCACGGAGCTGCGTCCGGATCGTCGGCGGCCATGACCGGAGCCCGCCGGGCCGGCCCGCTCCCGGAGCACGGTCCTCGCCACCCGTCCCGGGTCGGTGCCGACGCGCTCCTGAAGGAGTCCGACGGCCGCGCCGGGTCCGTCGTCTCCGCGTTGCACCACCACGGTCGGGCAGGACCGGAGTCCGAACCGACGGTCATCGTGCCCCCCCAAGGCCCCTCAGCTCGGACCGGAACTCTACCCGGCCAATCCTGTCGCCACCGTGGCGATGCCCCGGCCCCACGCCGCCAGGGGCCCGGCCGGGAGATAGGCGGTCCCGTCGGCCCGGTGGTCCTCGGTGGGCATGGCGAGGTAGCGCTCGTGCCCGGCCTGGTCGATGAAGAACACCGTGGAGGTGTGCTCCACGTCGGCCGTGGGGCCCGGAGCATCGACCTCGATGCCGTAGGCGCGCCACACCGCCGCCAGGGCGGCCACCGGGCCGGTGACGAAGTGCCACGAGGGAACGGCGTCGAGCCCGTGCGCCTCGGAGTAGACGGCCATGGCGGCCGGGGTGCGGACGTAGGGGTTGACGTTCACGGCCACGAAGTCCACGTGGGCGGCGCCGGCGCCGAGGTCGTGGTAGGCGTCGACGAACTCCTGGGACACGATGGGGCAGATGTCGGTGCAGTGGGGGTCCATGAACTCGAGGACCACCACCGACCCCCGCAGGGCGCCGAGCGTCACGGCACGGTCCCGCTGGTCGGTGAGGGCGAACCCGGGGGCGGGGCGGTCCGGCACCGGGGCCAGGCCCATGAGGTCGGCGGTGGTGGTGGACACGTCGGCCGGGATGCCGGACGGCCGGATGGCGGCGTCGCCCGCCTCGTCCCGGTGGCGCACGGCCCACACGGCGAAGGTGGCGGCCAGGAGGACGGCCAGGGAGAGGGGGCCCACCAGGACCACGTCGGCGCGACGCAGCGAGGTGGGCCGGAGGGCCGGCATCAGCTCGTGCACGTCCAGGTGATGGTGCCCGAGATCCCCCCGTGCCAGCCGGGAGCGGGGACGTCGTCGTCGCCGGGGGCGTGGACGAAGCGCACCACCCCCGAGCCGTCGGGCCGCACCGTCATGGACATGGTGGCCCACGAGCTGGCCAGGTTGTAGTCCTCCTGGCCGATGCCCATCACCCCGTAGCCCTCGACGAACGCGCTGCGGGGGTAGCGCCCCGGCCCGTGGTAGCCGTCGGCCACGGTGCCCACCTCGATCTCGACGGTGTTGGTGATGGGGGGCGTGGGCACGCTCCAGGTGCGCGGTCCCATGGACGGCTGGTCCCCCGTGGCGGCGGCCCGGGCGCACGACCGCACCCCCTTGGCCGTGGCGCGGTCGGTGAAGGGGTCCGACAGCCGCACCCGGCCCGTCGTCTCCACGTCGCCGTGGAACACCACCGGGCCCACGGCCGAGGCGGCACCGGGGCCGCCCTGGAGGAGCAGGGTCACCCCCACGCCCACCACCACGGCCAGGCAGGCCAGGAGGATCCCCACCCGGCGCCAGTTGCGCCGCGGCGGCGCCCCGGACGCCGTTCCCCCCGTCGCCTCGCCGCCGGCGCCGGTCTCGCCGCCGCCCGCCTTCCGCCGTGGCCCGCTGCGCGCGGCGGCACCGGCGTGGTCGCCACGGGAACGGGGGCCGGGAGGGGGGAGGCCCTCGGTGTCGGCCCCGGGCGCGGCCCAGACCCGGCCCGGCCCCCGGACCTCGATCCACACCGTGGAGCCGGGGGCGGGGCTGTCGGTGTCCCCGAGGACCCGGGCCAGCAGCTCCTGGTCCTGGGGCGGGGACAGGACCAGCTCCACCAGGGAGTCGTGGCCGTGGAACTGGGTGGCCCGCACCGTGGCCGCCGTGGCCCCGGGGTGGGCCCGGCGGTGCAGGACGAGCTGCTCGGGCCGCAGCAGCACCCGGGCCGGCCCCGCCCCGCCCGGCCCGGCCACCGCCACCGTGCCGAGGCAGGTACGGGCCCCGTCCCCCTCCACCACGGCCGCCAGGACGTTGGCCTGGCCCACCGACAGGGCCGCCGCCAGCCCCTCCGGCTCCCGGTACAGGGCGTGGGGCTCGGCCGCGGCGATGACCCGGCCGCCGCGCAGGACGGCCACCTGGTCGGCCAGGGAGAGGGCCTCGTCCTGGTCGTGGGTGACGAGCAGGGCCGTGGTCCCCGTGGACCGCAGCACGGCGGCCACGTCGTGGCGCACCCCGGCCCGCAAGGCGGCGTCGAGGGAGCCGAAGGGCTCGTCCAGGAGGACCACGGCGGGCCGGATGGCGAGGGCCCGGGCCAGGGCCACCCGCTGCTGCTGGCCGCCCGAGAGCTGGTGGGGGTAGCGCCGCCCCAGGCCGCCCAGGCCCACCAGGTCCAGGAGCTCGGCCACCTCGTCCCCGCCCCCCCGGCGCACCCCGAAGGCCACGTTGCGCTCGACGGTGAGGTGGGGGAACAGCGCCCCCTCCTGGGGGACGTAGCCCACCCGGCGGTGCTGGGCCCGCACCCACTGCTCCCCGTCGTCGACCACCCGCGACCCGATGAGGACGAAGCCGGCGTCGACGCGCTCGAGCCCGGCCACGATGCGCAGCAGCGTGGTCTTGCCGCTCCCCGAGGCGCCGAGCACGGCGGTGATCGAGCCCTCGGGCACCACCAGGTCCACCTCGTCGAGCACCGGCGTCGTGCCGTACGACTTGGCCACGCCCCGCAGCTCGACGGCGCTCATGAGGCCGTGCCCCCGGCCAGGCGCCGGCCCCGGTCGAACCACAGCCCCAGGGCGGCCCCGGGGACCATGGCCAGGGCCACGATCACCAGGGCGTAGGGGGCGGCCGCCCCGTAGGCCACCTCGCTCTGGTAGGCCCAGAACTGGGTGGCCAGGGTCTGCACCCCGATGGGGGCCAGCACCAGGGTGGCGGTCAGCTCGGTCACGGCGGTGAGGAACACCAGGCAGAACCCGGCCGCCATGCCGGGGAGGAGCAGGGGGAGGGTGACCCGGACGAAGACGCTCGGCGCCGGCCGTCCCAGGGAGCGTCCCACGTCGGCCAGCCGGGGCGGGGCCTGGGCCACCGAGGCCTTGACGCACACCAGGGCCAGGGGGAAGTGGAGGATGGCGTACGCCGCCACCAGGAGGGCGCTCGTCTCGTACAGGCCGTAGAGGTAATGGGTGGCCAGGAACACGAAGCTGAGCGCCACCACCACCCCGGGGACGGCCTGGGTGAGGTAGGTGCTGCGCTCGACCACGACCCGGGCCGGGCTCGAGCGGCGCCACGTCATGAGGGCCACGGGGAGGGCCAGGACCACGGCCACGAAGGCGCCCCCGGCGCTGTAGCGCACCGTGGCCCACGTGGCCGAGGCCAGGGTGGCGGCCGCCGGCAGGGTGGTGTGCTGGCTCTGGGCCATCCAGTAGAGGAGCGTCCCCACCGGGACCCCCACGCCCAGGCCCACGAGCGCCCCCAGGGCCAGCACCACGGGCACGGCGGCCCACCCCATGGGATGGCGGGTGCCGTGGCGGGCCGGGGCGGTGGCGGTCACGGCCCGGCGCGGGACCAGGCCGTCGACGGCGAGCACCAGGATGCCCAGGCACACCAGGGGCACGGCCAGGGAGCTGGCCGCCTGGGCGTCGAACTGGAACTCGGTGAAGATCTCGGTGGTGAAGGTCTGGTAGCGCAGGATCTCGAACACGCCGTACTCGGAGATCACCGTCAGCACCACCAGCACGGCCCCGCCCAGCACGGCCGTGCGCACCAGGGGGAGGGTGACGCGCCACAGGGCCGAGGGGGCCGAGGCCCCCAGGCTCCGGGCCGTGTCCTCCATGGCGGGGTCGGCCCGGCGCAGGGCGGCCGACACCGGCAGGTACACCAGGGGGTAGGTGCCGAGGGTCATGACCACCGTCGCCCCCAGGAAGGCGTTCATGGTGGGGGCGATCGAATGCCAGGCGTAGCCGACCACGAAGTCGGGCAGCGCCACGGGCAGCACGAGCAGCACCGTCCACACCCTGCTCCCGGGGAGGCGCAGGCGCTCGGTGCACAGGGCGGCCGCCACCCCGATGACGGTGGCGGCCGCCACCACCACGGCGGCGAGCTCCACCGTGTGGCGCAGGAGGAAGAGCGACTGCTCCCGGAACAGCACGCCCGACACCCGGCGCCACCCGGCGTCGCGGGCGTCGAGCGCGAGCAGGCCCAGCGGGAGGAGGAGGGCCAGCGCCACCACCGTCGACACGGCCACCGTCGCCCGGCCCGGGACCCGGGCGCGCCCGGTCGCCCGGGCGCGCACGCGTCCGGGGAGCGTCGCCACCGGGGGGCCGGCCGGCGCTGGCGTCAGACCAGTCCCGCCTCGAGGAGCAGCTGCCGGGCCTCGAGCCCGGCCCTGAGCTGGGCCGGGGTGAACGAGGACGGGGCCAGGGTGGCGAGGGGGGGGAGCTCGGGGTTGGCCGCCACCCCGGGATGCAGGGGGTACTCGAAGCTCTCGCTGCGGGCCAGGACCTGCTGGCCGGCGGTGCTGGCGAGGAAGGCCAGGAAGCGCTGGGCCGCGGCCTGGTGGCTCGAGGACCTGACGATGGCCGCCCCCGAGACGTCCTCGACGTAGCCGGGGTCGTGGGGGGCGAAGTAGGCCAGCTTGGCGTGGATCGACGACGCCCCGATCTCGGCCTCGAGCCGGTAGTAGTAGTAGCTGTTGATGAGGGCCAGGTCGGTCACCCCGTTGTTGACGTCGCTGGTCAGGGTCTCGTTGTCGGGGACGTCGTCGTTGGCGCCGGCGTTGGCCTTGAGCCCCCGCAGCCACGCCACCGCCGCCGCCGTGCCCCGTTCCCGGGCCACGTTGTCCACGATGGGCCAGAAGTCCGTCTCGGCCGGGGCGATCTCGATCTTGCCCTTCCACTTCGGGTCGGCCAGGTCGAGCACCGAGGTGGGGAGCTCGGAGGCCGACACCTTGGCGGTGTTGTAGACGAGCACGCTCACCCGGGCCGACACGCCGAGCC
>DATJOV010000409.1:0-2684 GCA_035506735.1 Acidimicrobiales bacterium
GTGGTGCACCTGTTCGAGCGGGAGTGCTCCATCCAGCGCCGCCACCAGAAGATCGTGGAGGAGTGTCCCTCGCCCGCCGTGTCGCCCGCCCTGCGGGCCGAGCTGGGGGCGGCGGCCGTGGCCGCGGCCCGGGCCATCGGCTACGTCAACGCCGGGACGGTGGAGTTCCTCCTCCTGCCCGACGGCCGCTTCGCCTTCCTCGAGGTGAACACCCGGCTCCAGGTGGAGCACCCGGTGACCGAGTGCGTCACCGGCATCGACCTGGTCCGGCTCCAGCTCCTGGTGGCCGAGGGCCATCCCCTCCCGCCCGAGGTGCTGGCCCCCACCATGACGGGCCACGCCATCGAGGTCCGCCTCTACGCCGAGGACCCCACCCGGGCGTGGCAGCCCTCGGCCGGTCGGATGGACCACGTGGCCTTCCCCGCCCTCCCCGGCCTGCGGGTCGACAGCGGCGTGGAGGACGGCACCACCGTCTCCCCCCACTACGACCCCATGCTGGCCAAGGTGATCGCCCACGCCCCGGGGCGGGAGGAGGCGGCCCGCCTCCTGGCCGGGGCCATGGCGCGGGCCCGCCTCCACGGGGTCACCACCAACCGGGACCTCCTGGTGCGCATCCTGCGCCATCCCGAGTTCCTGGCCGGCGCCATCGACACCGCCTTCCTGGAACGCCACGACCCCGCCGTCCTGGGCGCGCCCCTGGCCGACGCCGGGGCCCGGGCCCTGCACGTGGCGGCCGCCGCCCTGGCCACCCAGGCCGAGCACCGGATCGCGGCCCCGGTGCTCGGGCCCATGCCGTCGGGGTGGCGCAACAATCCCTCCCTCCCCCAGGAGGCCCAGTTCGACGGTCCCGACGGGACCGTGGCCGTGGCCTACCGCTTCGACCGCACCGGGCGCTGCACCGAGCTGGCCGTGGGGGGCGAGCCCCGTCCCGACGTGACCGTGGGGAGCGCCACCCCGGGGGCGGTGGTGCTCGAGGTGGGGGGCGTGACCCGGCGCTACGACGTGGCCCGGGTGGGCGACCGCCTGTACGTGGACGGTCCCGACGGCGCCACCACCCTGACCGAGCTGCCCCGCTTCGCCCCCCCCGGCACCCAGCTGGCGGCGGGGTCGCTCGTCGCCCCCCTGCCCGGCACGGTGGTCACGGTGGCGGTGGCCCCGGGCGACACCGTGGCGGCCGGGGACACCCTGGTGGCCATCGAGGCCATGAAGATGGAGCACGCCGTGCGGGCCCCGGCCGGGGGGACCGTGGCCGAGGTCCACGTGGCCCCGGGCCAGCAGGTGGAGGCCGGGCGGCTCCTGGTCGTGGTGCACGAGGAGGAGACGGCCCCGTGAGCGGCACCGAGCCGGCCCCGCTGCGCATCGCCAACTGCTCGGGCTTCCTGGGGGACCGCATGAGCGCCCCGCGCGAGCTGCTCGAGGCCGGGCCGGTCGACGTCCTCACCGGCGACTACCTGGCCGAGCTCACCATGCTCATCCTGTGGAAGGCGCGCGCCCGCGACGACACCCTGGGCTACGCCCGCCCCTTCTACCGCCAGATGGAGGAGGTGCTCGGCACCTGCATGGACCGCGGCGTCAAGGTGGTCGCCAACGCCGGCGGCCTCAACCCGGCCGGCCTGGCCGACCGCCTGCGCCGGCTCGGGGCCTCGCTCGGGCTGGCGGTGTCGGTGGCCCACGTCGAGGGCGACGACCTCCTGCCCGACCTGGGCGCCCTCCAGGCCGGGGGCGAGGCCCTGGCCCACCTCGACACCGGCCTGCCCCTGGCCGAGGCGGGCGGGCCCCCGGTGAGCGCCAACGCCTACCTGGGGGGCTTCGGCATCGCCGCCGCCCTGGCGGCCGGGGCCGACGTGGTGGTCACGGGCCGGGTCACCGACGCCTCCCTGGTGGTGGGCCCGGGGATCTGGCGCTTCGGGTGGGAGCGCACCGACTGGGACCGCCTGGCCGGGGCTGTGGCCGTGGGCCACGTCATCGAGTGCGGCACCCAGGCCACCGGGGGCAACTACGCCTTCTTCACCGAGGTGCCCGGGCTCGAGCACCCCGGGTTCCCGGTGGCCGAGCTGGCCGCCGACGGGAGCGCGGTGATCACCAAGCAGCCCGGGACGGGGGGCCTGGTGTCGGTGGGGACGGTCACGGCCCAGCTCCTGTACGAGATCGCCGGTCCCCACTACGCCAACCCCGACGTCGTGGCCGACTTCTCCACCGTCGAGCTCGAGCAGGTGGGCCCCGACCGCGTCCGGGTGTCGGGGGTGCGGGGTCTCCCCGCCCCGCCCGAGCTCAAGGTGTCGGTCAACCTCGAGGGGGGCTGGCGCAATGCCATGACCTTCGTGCTCACCGGGCTCGAGATCGAGGAGAAGGCGGCCCTGGTGACGCGCACCATGGCCGAGCTCACCGGGGGGGCCGGGGCCTTCGACGACTACGACGTCCGGCTGCTGCGCACCGACGCGCCGGACGCCCCCACCAACGAGCAGGCCAGCGCCCAGCTGCGCATCACCGTCAAGGACCACGACCGCGACGCCGTGGGCCGGCGCTTCTCCAACGCCGCCACCGAGCTGGCCCTGGCCAGCTATCCCGGCTTCTACCTGACGGCGCCGCCCGGCGACGCCGCCGCGTACGGGGTGTTCTGGCCCGCCCTGGTGGGGCGCCACGCCGCCCACGAGACCGTGGTCCTCGGGGACGGGACCCGCCTG
>DATJOV010000410.1:0-3478 GCA_035506735.1 Acidimicrobiales bacterium
CGGCCGGCGTCCCCGACCCCCGGGCCGTGCAGTTCGACCACCTGTCGTTCAACCTCCCCGACGAGGACGCCCTCCTCGACCTCCGCGCCAGGCTCAAGGCGGCCGAGTGCGAGGTGACCGACGTGGTGGACCACGGCTTCATCCGGTCCGTCTACTTCACCGACCCCAACGGCATCGCCCTCGAGGCCTCGTACTGGGTGCTCGACGCCACGGGACGGGCCCCCGACTTCGGCGACGAGCGCCTCTTCGCCGATCCCGACCCCGTCCCCGCCGTGGCCGAACTGCGCCGGGACGGGGCGGTGCGCTCGGTGCCCCACACCAACCTGGTGTAGCCCGGTTCCCGGCCGCCGGTCCCGGCCGCTCAGCCGCTCGAGGTGAAGTTCATGACGTAGGGGGCGGCGCTCGGCTTGAAGAGGAAGCCCGGGGCCGTCTTGCCGTCGATCTGCACCGCCACCAGGGCGTAGCTCGACCCCAGGCTCAGGGTGAGCTGGCCGTTGCCGGCCGGGATGGTGGCGTCCTGCCCCGCCGGAAGGGTCTCGTTCACGACGGGGGCGAAGGCCTGGGGGACCGTGCCCCGCACCCACACCGGGCCGCCGTTGGCGGCCACCACCACGCTGTAGGTGGCGGCGTGCACCGACACCGAGGCGCTGGCCACGCCGTTGGAGGTGAGGGTGACGGGTGAGGAGTGCTTGGGGACCGTGGTCGGCGACGAGCCCGTCCCGGCCCCCTGGGTCGCCACGGTGGTGGGGGTGTGGCTGGGGACGTGCTCCACCCGGATGTCCACCAGCCACTGCGGGCGCCAGTGGTGGACGGCCAGCCCCGCCGCCCCCACCACCAGCAGGACGAGCGTGCACCAGATGGCAACCCCCAGGACGACGGGGAGGGGGCGCCGGGGCGGGGGGGCCCATCCCGAGGTGGTGGGGAAGACCCCGGTCGAGGTGAATTGCCCGGCCGGGTCTCCGGCCCCGCCCACGGCGACGTCGACCCGGCGCACCCCCGGGACCTGGTCGGTCTGGGTGAAGGCCCGCAGGTGGGTCCCGTCCCCGGGGTAGCGGCGCAGGTGCTCGGTGGTGGGGGCGGGCCCGCCCTCGGCGAAGGTGCGGCGCCGGTCGCGCCGCCGCTTGCCCGTGTCGCCCTGGGGGAGCTCGGGGAAGCCGGCGGCGGCGGTGCCCCAGAACCGGGTGACGGCCGCGCCCAGCTGGTCGGCGTCCAGCCCCACCAGGTCGGCGTAGCGGCGCACGGCCACGACGGCGGCGTCCTGGTCGGGGAAGAGCGAGAGGTCGCCGCCTTCCAGGGCCTCGAGCTGCTGCCAGGGCACGCCGGCCCGGTCGTGCACCTCGGCCAGGGTCACGGTGGAGGCCTCGCGAGCCTCACGCAGGGCGCTGCCCAGGGCGGCAGGGGTGGTCGGGCCAAGCTGGCGCCGACCCCGGCGTCGCGTGGTCCTGTCGCCTGTTGCCGTTGCCACTGCGCCTCCCTGACGCCCCCGGTCGGCATGGTACTGCCGCGTTCGCGTGCCGACGCTCCGCGTCGATCATCGACGTCGGGGCCCGTTCCCTTCAGTGCCCGGCCCGTCCGTGCCGACCCCTCCGAGCCGATCCTTCCGTGCCGCCGGGGCCGGTCGGGGCGAGGGGGCCGGCCGGCTCCGGTCCGGTCCCGGCCGGACGAGGCGTCCCGGCCTCCGGTCCGCTCCCGGGGGACCGCCACGCAGGGTGCGGGAGCCGCCCGGAGGGCTGGCGCCGGGGCTGACATTTGTGTCAGGAAACGCTAACGTACCCCGGAGGAGGGGCCGGCCCGGGGCAGCCGTCGGCCCAGGTGGCCAGCTGGTTTCCCTCACGACTCCACGGCGGGGGCGCCACGGTCACGGTGGAGAGGAGCGCGCAATGCTTGCTGAAGAGGAGTCCTCGGACGCTTCTCCCGCCATGGTGGTGGACCTGGCCGCCTCGGACGATCCCCGGGCCATCTCCCGTGAGCTGCGCCAGCAGCCCGTCATGCGGATCGAGGACATGTTCACCCTGGTGACCCGGCGTGAGCACGTGGAGGACGCCCTGCGGAAGACCGCCACCTTCTGCTGGAGCCAGGTCCCCATGGACCTGGGCAACGTCCGTCCCCTCATCCCCCTCATGGTCGACCCGCCCCAGCACGTGAAGTACCGGCGCATCCTCGACCCCCTCTTCTCCCCCAAGAAGATGGCCCTCCTCGAGGACGAGATCGTGGGGCTGGTCAAGGACCTGGTCGACGTCTTCGCCGCCCGGGGCTCGTGCGACCTCCACGAGGAGTTCGCCGTCCCCCTGCCCTGCAGGGTCTTCCTGCGCCTGATGGGCCTGCCCTACGCCGACCTCGACCACTTCCTGGCCGTGAAGGACGACATCATCCGGCCCGACGGCATGACCATGGAGGACCAGGCCCCGGCCCGCCAGGCGGCCGGGAAGGCCGTGTACACGTACTTCGAGGCCGAGCTCCGGCGCCGCCACGCCGCCCCTCCCGCCGACGACCTGCTGGCCCAGATCATGGCGGGCGAGGTGGACGGGGTCAGGCTCACCGACGAAGAGGTCATGGACATCTGCTACCTCTTCATCATCGCCGGCCTCGACACCGTCACCGACTCGCTCGACTGCTTCTTCGCCTACCTGGCCCAGGAGCCCGACCAGCGCCGCCTGCTGGTCGAGGACGAGTCGGTCATCCCATCGGCCGTGGAGGAGCTGCTGCGGTGGGAGAGCCCCGTCCCCGCCGTCCCCCGGGTGGCCACCGAGGACGTGGAGTTCGGGGGCTGTCCGGTCAAGGCGGGCGAGCAGGTCATGCTGCTCCTGGGCTCGGCCAACACCGACGACGCCGCCCACCCCGGGGCCGACACCGTCGACCTCCAGCGCAACCCCAACCCCCACCTCGCCTTCGGGGGCGGGGTGCACCGCTGCCTCGGCTCCCACCTGGCCCGGGTCGAGCTGCGGGTGGCGCTGCGGGAGTTCCACCGCCGCATCCCCGACTACTGGCTGGCCCCCGGGACGGTCCTGCAGTACACCCCGGGGTTGCGCTCGCTCACCACCCTCCCCCTGGAATTCCCGCCCGCGGGCTGAGGGCACCGTGAAGATCGTCCTCGACGCCGCCGCCTGCCAGGGCCACGGCCGCTGCTACACCCTGGCTCCGGAGCTCTTCGACGCCGACGAGCTGGGCCACTGCGTGGTGCTCGCCCCCGAGGTCCCTCCCGGCCTGGAAGAGGCGGCCCGCAACGGGGTGCAGAACTGCCCCGAGCAGGCCCTGCGCCTGGAGTGACGGGCCCCGTCAGGCGTCGCGCACGGCGGGGGCGCCATCCGTGCCCGTCACCACCACGGCCCGGCCCACCCCGTCGCCCTCGACCAGGGCGGCGCTGAGGGCGGCGTCGCCCCGGGCCACCGTGCGGCGCCCGCCCATCTCGACCAGGGCGATGGCCGCCTGGGGGGCCCCGTCCCGGTCGTAGGGGACGGTGTAGGCCACCACCGATCCC
>DATJOV010000411.1:0-11492 GCA_035506735.1 Acidimicrobiales bacterium
GCCGAGGGCCTGAGCATCATCGAGCACGCCAACGCCGGCTCGGCCCCGGCCGCGGCGGCCGACGCCGAGAACACCCCCCTGCGCGACCCCGACGCCTACCGCTACGACAACGACGTGGCCGAGGTGGCCGAGGTGTGGCGCCGGGGGTCGGTGGTGGGGTCGTGGCTGATCGACCTCACCGCCGCCGCCTTCGCCCGCTCCCCCGGTCTCGACGACTTCACCGGCCGGGTCTCGGACTCGGGCGAGGGGCGCTGGACGGTCGAGGCCGCCGTGGACCTGGGCGTGCCCGCCTCGGTCATCACCGCCTCGCTGTTCGAGCGCTTCGAGTCCCGGGGCAACGGGGACTTCACCGACAAGATCCTCTCGGCCATGCGCTCGGAATTCGGCGGGCACGCCGAGCAGAAGGGCTGACCGTGGAGCGCAACCTGGTGATCCTCCCCGACCCCCGCTCCCTGGCCTCGGCCGCCGCCCACTTCGTGGCCGACCACGCCCGCCGGGCCGTGGCCGACCACGGCCGGTTCGTCTTCGCCGTGAGCGGGGGCACCACGCCGTGGGCCATGTTCGCCGAGCTGGCGGGTGAGGACGTCCCCTGGGCCGAGGTGGCGATCTACCAGGTGGACGAGCGGGTCGCCCCCGACGGCGACCCCGACCGCAACCTCACCCACCTGCGCCAGGCCCTGGGCCCGGCGCCGGCCGACGTCCACCCCATGGCCGTGGGGGCCGCCGACCTCGAGGCCGCCGCCGCCGCCTACGGCGCCGAGCTGCCCGACCACGTCGACCTGGTCCACCTGGGGCTGGGCCCCGACGGGCACACCGCCTCCCTCGTCCCCGGGGACCCGGTCCTGGGGGTGACCGACCGCCCCGTGGCCGTCACCCTCCCCTACCAGGGGCACCGCCGCATGACCCTCACCTACCCGGGGCTGGCCCGGGCCCGGGAGGTCATGTGGCTCGTCAGCGGGGCGGACAAGCGCGAGGCCCTGGCCAAGCTCCGGGCCGGGGACCGCTCCGTCCCCGCCTCCGGGGTGGAGGCCGGCCACGCCACGATCCTGGCCGACGCCGCCGCAGCGGGCACGGCGGCATGACGGGCCCAGCGGCTCGGGCGGCGGAGCGCGGGCGGGGTCCCCGGGCCGGGCGGGCCGGGGCGGGCTCAGACCCCGATGTCGAGGCGCTCGACCTCGCTCCCCCGCCCCACCAGGACGACCGACACCATGTCGGGGGGGAACAGGCCGTGGTCGACCACCCCCACGATGGCCTCGAGGTGGGCGGCCAGGGCGGCGGGATCGCCCACCTCGCCCGTGTAGTCGGCCAGGACCCCTCCGTCGGGGGTGGGGGGGGCCTGGCGCAGGCGCACCTCGCCCCGCACGTGGGCCAGGGTCGAGGGCAGGCCGAAGGCCAGCAGCTCGAGGGGGACGGGGGACCGCAGGGCGGCCACGGGCTTGGATGCGTCGGCGATGACCACGAAGCGCTCGGCCGCCAGCGCCACCACCTTCTCCCTGGTGTGGGCCCCGCCCCCGCCCTTCACCAGCCATCCGGCCGGGTCGATCTGGTCGGCCCCGTCGATGGTGAGGTCGAGCCGTTCCATGGTGAAGGGCTCCACCCGCAGGCCGGCCGCCGACGCCGCCTGCTCGGTGTGGGGCGAGGTGGCCACGCAGCGGATGGCAAGGCGCCGGGCCGCCAGGGCGGGGAAGAGGTGGGCGACGGTGGTGCCCGTCCCGAGACCCACGGTCATGCCCGCCTCCACGAGCTCGGCGGCGGCCTCGGCCGCGAGCTGCTTCTCCCGGTCGGCCGGCGTGGACATCGCCGCACAGGATGGGCCGGGGCCCCGCCCCGGTGCAACCACCGCGCCGGCTCCCCTGCCCCGGCACCCCGGGGGGCCCGGTCGTGAGCGCCACCTCCCCCCGCCGCGCCACCGGCGCCAGGCCGACCCGCCTGCCCAGCCATCCGGCCGACCACGTCATCGTCCTCTTCGGGGCCACCGGGGACCTGGCCAAGCGCAAGCTCCTCCCCGGACTCTTCCACCTGGCCACGGCGGGCCTCCTCCCCCACCGGTGCCGGCTCATCGGGACCTCCCCGGCCCGCCACGCGCCGAGCACCGAGGAGTTCGTGGAGCTCGCCCGTCGGGCCGTGGACGAGTTCGCCACGGTACGGCCCACCCCCGAGACGTGGGAGGCCTTCGCCTCCCTCCTGTCCTTCGCCCCGGCCGACCCCGGTGCCACGAGCGAGCTCGAGGCGGCCGTGCACGCCGCCGAGGCCGCCGTGGGGGGACGGCCCCGGCGCCTGTTCCACCTGGCCGTGCCGCCCGTGGCCTTCACCTCGGTGGTGGGGATGCTGGGCCAGTCGGGGCTGGCGGCCGACGCCCAGGTCATCGTGGAGAAGCCCTTCGGCACCGACCTGGCCTCGGCCCGCGCCCTCGACGACGCCATCCACCAGGTCTTCGACGAGTCGAGGGTCTTCCGCATCGACCACTTCCTGGGCAAGGAGTCGGTGGACAACATCCTGGCCTTCCGCTTCGCCAACGGCCTGTTCGAGCCGGTGTGGAACCGGGAGCACGTCCAGTACGTGCAGATCGACGTGCCCGAGCAGCTCACCATCGAGGGCCGGGCCGCCTTCTACGAGGGGACGGGGGCCTTCCGCGACATGGTGGTGACCCACCTCTTCCAGGTCATGGGCTTCGTGGCCATGGAGCCCCCCACCAGCCTGGCGGCCAAGGCCCTGCGGGACGAGAAGCAGAAGGTCTTCGACTCCATGCGCCTCATCGACACCCGCCACGTGGTGCGGGGCCAGTACGAGGGCTACCGGGCCGAGCCGGGCGTGGCGCCCGACTCGGAGACCGAGACGTTCGTGGCCCTGCGGGTGGAGGTGGAGAACTGGCGCTGGGCCGGCGTCCCCTTCTACCTCCGCACGGGCAAGGCCCTGCGGGCCGGGCGCCAGCTCGTGACGCTCGGGTTCCGGGAGCCCACCCTGCGCATGTTCCCGGTCCAGGTCCACGCCAACCCGGCCGGGCGCCTCAACGAGATCACCATCGACTTCGCCGACCCGGGCTCGATCTCGTCACGCTTCCTGGCCAAGGAGCCCGGTCCCGAGATGCGCCTGGGCGAGGCCACCATGGTCTTCCACTACGAGGACTCCTTCTGCGCCGCCAACGACCTCGAGGGCTACGAGCGCCTCCTCCTCGACGCCATGCTGGGCGACCAGTCCCTCTTCACCAGCGCCGAGCAGGTCGAGCGGCTGTGGGAGGTGGCCGCCCCCCTCCTCGAGCACCCCCCGCCGGTCGAGTCCTACCCGGTGGGGTCGTGGGGTCCGGCCAGCGCCGACGCCCTGGTGGCGCCGCAGCGCTGGCACCTGGCCGAGGACGACGGGTGAGCGACATCCGCCTGGTCCTGGCCGACGTGGACGGCACCCTGGTGACCCAGGACAAGGTCCTCACCGACCGGGCCGTGGCCGCCGTGCGCGACCTGCACCGGGCCGGGATCCTCTTCGCCATCACGAGCGGCCGGCCCCCCCGGGGCATGGCCATGCTGGTCGAGCCCCTGGACCTCCAGACCCCCATCGCCGCCTTCAACGGCGGTTGCATCGTGGACCCGACGATGCACGTCCTCGAGCAGCGGGTGGTCCCCGAGCACCTCGTGGTGCCCATCACCGAGCTCATGGCCGGCTTCGACCTCTCGGTGTGGCTCTACCGCGGGGCGCAGTGGTACGTGCCGGACCGCAAGGGTCCCCACGTCGACCGCGAAGCGTGGACGGTGAAGTTCGAGCCCACCGTCATGGCGGGCGTGGCCGGCCTCACCGACGGGGTGGCCAAGATCGTCGGGGTGAGCGACGACCACGACGCCGTCAAGAAGGCGGCGGCCGAGGCCCACGCCCGCTTCGGGGACCACGTGACGGCCGAGCCGTCCCAGCCCTACTACCTCGACGTCACCCATCCCCGGGCCAACAAGGGCGAGGTGGCCCGCTATCTGGCCGGTCGCTACGAGCTCAGCACCGACGCCATCGCCACCATCGGGGACATGCCCAACGACGTCCTCATGTTCACCCATTCCGGTCTCAGCATCGCCATGGGCAACGCCGATCCCGACGTGCAGGGCCAGGCCCTGCGGACCACGGCCGACAACGAGCACGAGGGCTTCGCCCAGGCCATCGAGCAATTCGTCCTGGGTCGGCCCCGGGACTGACGGGAGGGCCCACCGTGGCACAGCTCCGGATCGACGGCGACGAGCTCGTCCTCGACCTGACCGGCTGGGAGAAGGTGGAGGGCGTGCACGGCGACCTGCGCGTCCCCCTGCGCTCGGTCCGCAGCGTGGAGGTCCTCGACGACGCCCACGCCGCCGCCGACCGGATCGGGGTCAAGGTGGGCACCCGGATCGCCCGGGTGGTGGAGGTGGGGTCGGTGACGGGCCTCCACACCAGCTTCTTCACCGCCGTCCACCACGACACCCGGCGCGGGGTGCGGGTCGTCCTCGAGGGCGCCCCCTACGACGAGTGGATCGTGGGCTGCGCCGACCCCGAGGCCGTGGCGGCCAGCATCCAGGGCGCGCTCTGAGGGTCGGCCGTCACGGCGCCGACGGGCGGGGCGGGGCGCCGGGCCCGCCCAGGCCCAGGGCGTCGGCCAGGACGTTCTCGAGGTAGCGGGTGTAGGGCAGGGCCACGTGCGAGGCGTTGAAGTAGACGTCGAAGCGCCCGATGACGGGGCTGCAGGTTCGGGCGCAGAACCAGGGGGTGACGCTCACGTAGCGGGCCCGGGTGGCCACGGCCGCCTTGCGCTCGGCCTGGTTGTAGCGCACCGGGGGCGGGGCGGCGCAGGCCTGGACGTCGTCGCTGTACTCGGACAGGCACACCGGCCCGCCCGTGGTGGGGATGTTCCCGAGCACCACCTTGGCCGTGCCGGGCGAGCGCACGCCGGCCAGGAAGGCCTCGAGGCCCCGCTGCCACTGGCCCGGGGTGTACTTGGCTCCGTCGGGGGCCCGGTTGAGGGCCTGGGACACCACCACCAGGGCCGGGTCGAGGTGGTTGATGCGGGCCAGGGCCCACCGGTGCCACCGGTTGCAGGCCTCCCACGGCACGGTCCCCGCCCCGGCCACACCGCGGGTGCGGGTGGCGAGCTCCCCGGCGGGACAGGCCGACTTGAACAGGACCACCAGCCGGTCGCCGCGCCGCAGGGCGATGTCGTCGAGGGCCTGGAACCACATCCCGGCGTGCGAGTCGCCGTACAGGACGATGGTCCGGGTCCCGGCCCGGTCTCCGAAGACGCAGGCCGGGGCGCTGCTCTGGGAGAAGGCGATGACGCAGCCCGAGGAGGCCGGGGGCTCGCCCAGGTTGGAGGCGGGCTGGGCGATGGCGCTCGACACGGCCGGGTCGAGCCCGGCCGGCACGGTGCGGATGGCGGTCGAGCGCGCCACCAGGTGGCGGACCTGGGACGGCGAGGTGGCCGCCGGGGCGGGAGGCCGGGCCGTGGACGGCGCCGTGCCCGCCGCCGCCACCTGGACGCCGATCACACCCACCGTGGCCCCCACCAGGACGGCGCCGGTCCCCACCCCGGCCCACCGCACCCGGCGCAGGAGGGCCCAGTGCCGCACCGGGTTCTCCACCAGCCGGAAGGTGGCCACGGACAGGCCCAGGGCCACGAGGTCCCACCCCAGGGCCTCGGGGACGGGGAGGGTGGTGTGCCCGCTGTGCTCGGCCGCCACCACCAGGACGGGCCAGTGCCACAGGTACAGCGAGTAGGAGCGGCGGCCCAGCCACCGCGCCGGGGCCGTGCCGAGGACGGCCTCCGCCCCCGACAGCGGGGACGCCGCCCCGCCGGCGATGACGAGCCCGGCCCCGAGCACGGGCACGCCCGCCAACCAGCCCGGGTAGGCGGTCCCGTGACCGAAGGCCACGGCCGACACGAGGATCGCCCCCAGCCCGAGCCAGGTGGCCATGGCGGCCGTCTGCTCGGTGCGGGCCCGGAGCCAGGGGGTGGCCAGCGCCACGAGCACCCCCACCCCGAGCTCCCACGCCCGGGTGAAGGGGGAGAAGTAGGCCGAGGTGGGGTGCGAGGTGGTGTCCAGGACCGAGAAGACGAACGAGGCCAGGGTGGCGGCCCCCACCCCGAGGGCCAGGCGGGCGCGCAGGCCCATGCGGGTGCGCATGCCCGCCAGCACCAGGAACAGGGTGGGGAACACTACGTAGAACTGCTCCTCCACCCCGAGGGACCAGAAGTTCTGCAGGGGCGAGGGGGGCAGGCTCGAGCTCAGGTAGTCGGTGCCCACCGAGGCGAAGTGGAAGTTGGCCAGGAAGACGCTGGCCCACCGCCCGTCGCCGGCCACCCGCGATCCCGCCGCCGATCCCACCAGGCCGTAGGTGAGGGCCACGGTCGCCACGATGACGAGCGAGGCGGCGGGGATGATGCGCCGGCACCGGCGCCCGTAGAAGGCGAGGACGGAGGTCGCCCCGGTGGCGGCCCGCTCCCGCAGGAGCACCCCGGTGATGACGAAGCCGGAGATGACGAAGAAGACGTCGACGCCGATGTACCCGCCGCCCAGGAAGCCCACCCCGGAGTGGTAGAGCACGACCAGGACCACGGCCACGGCCCGCAGGCCCTCGACGTCGGGGCGGAAGGGCCGGTCCCCGGGGGCCGTGCCCGCCTCGTCCCCCGTGGCCAGGAACCGATCGACCCCAGTCTGTGCCTCGGCGTCGGCCACCGATCTGCCCGCCCCCCTCGACGTGGACACGTCAGGGTACTCGCTGGGCACGACCGAGCCCTGACCCGCACCGGGCGCGCCGCGCACGTCTCAGCACGGTGCCACGGGCCGCACGGCCGGGCCACAGTCCCGGGGCGCAGGGTGGTCACCGGGCCCCGGACACGGGGCCACGAGAGGAGGCCGACATGAGGACACCCACCGGACGAGCCACACCGAGGACCACCCGGCACGGCGCCACCGCGGTCCGGGTCGGACACGCCCGGGCGGCGCCCCGGGGGCCGGGCCCCCCGGGGCGCCCGACCCCGGCGCGGCGCGGCGCCGCCCGTGCGGCCGACGGTCGTTGCCCGGGGCGCCCCCGGCTGCTCACATGGGGAGGTGACCACCGTCGGGGACAGGGTGTCGCACAGGGCGCGCCAGAGCGCCTTGTCCCCCCGCATGCCCTTCGAACTGCGCTGCCGGCTGCGGTACTGGGACGAGCGCCGTCGCTGGCCGTCTCGCCTGCCCACCACCTTCAGCCAGAAGGTGCTGTGGCGCCTCACCTTCGACCGACGCCCCCTCCTGGTCACCCTGGCCGACAAGGTGGCGGCGCGCGCCTACGTGGAGGAGGTGGTGGGTCCGGAGGTCCTGAGCACGGTCCACGCCGTGGTGGCCGACCCGGACCAGCTGGAGCCGGCCCAGCTCCCCGACGAGTTCGTGGTGAAACCCAACCACGCCTCGCAGATGGTGTGGATCGTGGCCGACTGGGCCGGCGACGGCGTCCACGTCCAGGACAAGGACGCCGTGGTGGCGTCGGGGATGATCGTCTCCAACCGGGCGTCACTGGACTGGGACCGCCTGGTGCGGACCAGCCGGGCCTGGCTGGCCACCGACTACGGGAACCTGGCCTCGGAATGGGCGTACACCAGGGTGCCCCGGCGCCTGATGGTGGAGGAGCTCCTCCCCGGGACGGACAGGGCCCCCACCGACTACAAATTCTTCGTCTTCGACGGCCGGGTCGAGTGCGTGGTGGTCAACGCCGACCGCTTCGGCCGGTACAGCCTGTACTGGGCCAACCCCGACTGGAGCCCGGTCGACCCCGAGATCGACGTCCCCGTCACCTCGCCCGCCCCGCCCCCGCCCCCCGCCCTCGACCGCATGATCGAGGTGGCCGGGGCCCTCGGACGCGGCCTCGACTTCGCCCGGGTCGACCTCTACAACCCGGGCGACCGGATCGTCTTCGGAGAGATGACCGTCTACCCCGGCGGCCTGGCCGTGTCCCGCTACCACCCGGAGTGGCTCGGGCGCTTCTGGACCCTCCCCGACCTCCGCCCGGGCGCCTGACCTGCTGGTCCCGGGGCCCCCCACGACCTAACGTGCGGGCCCAGCAGCCCGCTCCCGCCCCTCGCCCCACGCCGACACGGAGGTCCCCCATGGGCGCACTGGACGACACCGCCGCCCTCGTCACGGGCGCCTCGAGCGGGATCGGCGAGGCCACGGCCCTGGCCCTGGCGGCCCACGGCGGCGCTGTGGCCGTGGCGGCCAGGCGCACCGACAGGCTGACCGACCTGGCCGGGCGGCTGGGGGGCTCCTCCCGGGTGCACGTCATCGAGGCCGACCTCACCGACGAGGCCGGGTGCAGGCGGGCCGTCGACGAGACCGTGGAGGCCTTCGGGCGGCTCGACATCCTCGTCAACAACGCCGGGGTCATGCTCCTCGGGCCCATCACGGGTGCGCCGACCGAGGAGTGGCGCCGCATGATCGAGCTCAATCTCCTCGGGCTCATGTACTGCACCCACGCCGCCCTCCCCCATCTCCTGCGGGCGGCGGAGTCCGAACCGCGCCGGGTGGCCGACGTCGTCAACATCAGCTCCGTGGCCGGGCGCTTCGCCCGGCTCAACAACGGGGTCTACGCCGCCACCAAGTTCGGCGTGGTGGCGTTCGGGGAGTCCCTGCGCCAGGAGGTGACCCGCCGCCACGTCCGGGTCACCGCCATCGAGCCGGGCGCCACGTCCACCGAGCTGCCCTTCCAGAACCGCCCCGAGATCCTGGAGGACATGGCCAAGAACTTCGCCGGGGTCGAGACCATGCAGGCCGCCGACATCGCCAACGCCATCGCCTATGCCGTCACCCAGCCCCGCCACGTCGTGCTCAACGAGGTCCTGATCCGGCCCACCGAGCAGGAGCGCTGACGCCGGCCACGGCCCGAGCCGCGGTCAGTGGACGGCGGACCGGGCCCGGCTGAGGAGCAACCCGAACAGGTGCTGGTCGGTGCTGGCGGGGGGTGACTCCCCGATGCCGAACGAGGTCAATTCGACCTCGTAGTTGTGGTCCACGAAGCCGTCGAAGGCGATGTCGATGCCCACCGAGACGCCGTCGACCTTCATGGTGGCGCTCAGGACGTCGCCGAAGCTCCCGTCAGCCCCCGGTGCCGACGACGCCGTGGGCGTCATGGCCACGTCGCTGATCGTGGCCCCGTTCCCGACCGCCGTGCCCAGCTCCTGCTGGAAGAAGGTCACGATGCACTGGCGGGCCGTGCTCGTCTTGATGGTGGCCAGGTCTGTCTGGGCGTCGGCCGCGCTCTGCTCGGCCTCGACCTCCGATTCGATCTGGACCTCGGGCAGGCTCGTCCCCTGGGAGAAGCCGTCCGAGCTCACGTCGGCGACGGTGGCGCTCTGGGGTGCGCCGTTGGCGCAGCTGTCCAACTGATCGGTGGTGGCGTCGTTCCCACCGTCGCCGTTGTCGGGAGGCGAGGTCTGGTACCCGGGGAGGTCGGCGGGCCGGAGGTTGATGGCGTCGGCCACCTGGGTGGCCTGGGCCTTGGTCAAGGGAGCCGTCGTCGTGGTGGTCCGACCGTGGGCGGTGTCAGCGGTGGTGGCCGTCGCAGCAGACGGCCCACTGGTACGACAGGCCGAGAGCCCGGTCACGACCGCCACCAGCAGGAAAGCCACGAGGGGGAGCGTGCGCCCGGGACCAGCTGCCACGCCCGCACACTATCGCTCGTTCCCTCATTGGGACCGGACCCTCCCTCACAGCGCCAGCACTGGCAGCCGCCTCCGGTCACGAGGGAGAGGCCACCCCGATGGCGGCCAGGAACTGGCGGCCGATCTGCGGACACCCGAGGGGGGCGCACCCGTGGCCGCGGGGCGCCGCCCATGTGTCGGCGTTCATCCAGAATCCCTGGACCAGGTCCCGCACCCCCTGGTAGTCCTGCACGAGGTGGGCCACGGTGGTGGGCCGCCCGAGCGGATCGGTGGCCAGTCCGGCCAGGATGGGGATGGAGGGGTTGACGGCGCGGATGGCGGCCACCGCCTTGCGCACGAAGGCGACGTACGAGGTGGGGTCACGGTCCCGGGCCTGGGCCTGGATGTCCACGACGCTGGCGTAGCGGGCCGCGGCCACGTCGTCGACGATGGTCTCGAACCCGTTCTGCGCCGCCGGCGTGTCGATGAAGGTGATCCCGTTCGCCGCCGCCAGCTGTGCGGCCAACTTCTCGTACTTGCCCTGGTTGGCCCGCTCCCAGGCAGGGGTGTAGCACCACGTCTCGTTGTCGAAGATGACGGTGTCGCCCGGGACGAGGGCGTGGCTCGCCACGTCGGCGACGAAGGTGGCGTAGTTGGTGTAGATGGGATCCTCTCCCGGTGAGCACGGGGTGAAGTTGTCGATCGTCAACGGTGCCGTCGTCATGCCGCAGCCGACCCACTGGTAGCTCCCCATGCCGCCGAGGACGGCGAGGTCGTTGTCCTTGATCAGCCACAGCTGGCCCGCCATCGTGACCGCGCCCGGAGCGGGGGCGGCGGCGACACCCGTGCTACCGCCCGACACCGCCACACCGAAGGCCACGCTCAGGACGAGCATGAAATACGGCGCCACGTCGCATGCGCCTCGCCTCCTCGATTCGAGTGTCTCGTTCCACCATGGGCGCCCACGGCGTGCCGTCCCAGAGGCCAAGGTCCCGTGACCGGGTACCGCGACCGGCGGGCACCGACGCCAGGCGTCCGGCGGACGCCGGCGACGGCGATGGCGCCGTGGGGGCCACGCTCCACGGCCGGTAGGGTGAGCGCCGTGCACGACATCGCCCCAGCGCCCAGCCCTCCCGGTGGCAGGGGCGTCGCCCTCGTCACCGGCGCCAGCCGCGGCATCGGTCGGGCCATCGCCGTACACCTGGGGCGCGCCGGCTTCGACGTCGCCATCGGGGCCCGCACCCTGCACGAGGGGGAGGGGCGCGAGCACTCCTCCACGCTGGCCGCCTCGGACGTCTCGCCCCTGCCCGGCTCGCTCGACTCGACCGCCGGCCAGGTGGCGGCAGAGGGGCGCTCGGCCCTCCCCCTCTACCTCGACCTCCTCGACCGGGTCTCCCTCGGCGCCGCCGTGGCCACCGTGCTCGAGCGCTGGGGCCGGATCGACGTCCTGGTGAACAACGGCCGCTACGTCGGGCCCGGCCACATGGACCAGCTCCTCGACACGCCCGTGGAGCTCATCGAACGCCACCTCGAGGCGAACGTGGTGGCCCCGGTCATCCTGACCAAGCTCGTCCTGCCCCAGATGGTCGATCGCGGCCACGGCGTCATCGTCAACCTGGCCTCGGCGTCGGGCGCCACCGATCCCCCCCGACCGGCCGGGCAGGGTGGATGGGGCCTCGGCTACGGCGCCTCCAAGGGCGCCCTGCACCGCCTGGCCGGCATCGTCGCCGTCGAGCTCGGCCACCGGGGCATCCGGGCCTACAACCTGAGCCCGGGGTTCGTGGCCACCGAGCGCATCGCCCGCGACATGGGGGCCTTCGGCTTCGATGCCGGCGCCGGCGCCTCGGTCGACGTCGTGGGCGCCGTGGCCGCC
>DATJOV010000412.1:0-7160 GCA_035506735.1 Acidimicrobiales bacterium
GCCGCAGCAGGTCGGCGACGGCCGGATCCTCGCGTTCGGCCGACTCGATGGCCTGGTGGAGGTCGTCGGCGGAGGCCAGGGCCTCGAAGGCCGCCCGCTGCAGGGCGTCCCCGAAGAGGACCGGCTCGAGCCGGTGGGCCACGCCTTCGGGCTGGTGGACGGCCAGCCTCAGCGCCTCGAGCCCGGGACGGTTGGCGTCGGTGGGGCGACGCCGCGGCCCGGCGCCGTCACCCTCGTCGGGCTGCGAGCGGCGGACGCCGCGGGCCACCTCCGCGGCCAGGGTGCGCAGCGACTCGGGATCGAGCCGGCACCGGTCTGCCACGGTCATCAGGTACTGGTCCCGCACGAGCTCGTTGGGATGCTCGATCACGGCCTCGACGGCGGCCTCGGCGGCCTTGGCCCGCCCCTCGGCGGTGCCGAGGTCGGCACCGGCCAACACGCGGTCGATGCGGAACTCGAGGAAGGGCCGGGCCTCGGCGACGGCCTGCCGCAGGGCGTCGGGATCGCGGCGGGCCAGGTCACCGGGGTCGGTTCCGGGCGGGAGGGCCGCCACCGCCACGTCGACCTGGTGGCCCCGCTCCCACTCGTAGACCCGGCTCGCCCCCGACTGACCGGCGGCGTCGGCGTCGTAGGCCAGGACCAGGCGGCGGCCGAAGTTGCGCAGGAGCCGGAAGTGCTCCTCCCCCAGCGCCGTCCCGCACGTGGCCACGGCCCGGGGCAGGCCGGCCTGGAAGAACGCGATGACGTCGGTGTAGCCCTCGCACACGATGACCTCGCCGCTGGCGATGACGTCCTGCTTGGCCCAGTTGAGCCCGTAGAGGGTGCGGCGCTTGGCGTAGACCGGTCCGTCCTGGGAGTTCTTGTACTTGGGCCCGGCCGACGCCGCCCCCGGCTCCCCGGGGAGGATCCGTCCCCCGAAGGCGATGGGACGTCCCGACGGGTCGAAGATGGGGAACAGCACGCGGGCCCGGAAGGCGTCCTGGAGCCGGCCACGGCGGTTGACGAATCCCAGGCCGGCATCGGTCAGGACCTTGGCCGGCACCTTGAGGTGGCGGGCGAGGGCATCCCACTCGTCGGGGGCCCAGCCCAGGCGGAACTGGCGCACCACGGCACCGTCGTAGCCGCGCTTGCGCAGGTAGTCGCGGGCTCTGCCGGCATCGGGAGCCGAGAGCAGGCGCTCGTGGTAGAAGTCCGCCGCCCGGGCCAGCGCCTCGAGCACCGGGGCACGGTGCTGGCGCTCGGCGCTCGCCCCGGGGTCCTCGGTGATGGTGACCCCGGCCCGCTCGGCCAGCATCCGCACCGCCTCGGGGAAGTCGACGTGCTCCACGTCGCGCACGAAGGTGATGGCGTCGCCGGAGCGCTGACAGCCGAAGCAGTGGAAGACCCCCAGTTCGGCGTTGACGCTGAACGAGGGCGTCTTCTCCTGGTGGAAGGGGCACAGGCCCACCCAGCGCGTCCCCTGCTTCTTCAGGGCGGCGTGCTCGCTCACGAGGGCCACGATGTCCGTGGCCTCCCGGACCCGGGCTACGTCGTCGTCGGGGATGGGCACGTTCGGGACGGTACCGCGTCGGCGTCGCGCCCGGTCCCACCGACGGGCGCGAGTCGCCGGTCCGGCGGTCCTACCTGGGACGTCGGCCCCCGCCCGCGCCCCGGCCGGCGGTCTTCTTGGCCGCGGCCCTCGGACGCGCCGGCGCCTTCCTGGCCGTCGTCTTGCGGGCGGGGACCTTGCGGGCGGCAGCCTTCTTGGCGGTCGCCTTCTTGGCTGCGACCCTCTTGCCGGTCGCCTTTCTGGCCGTGGCCTTTCTGGCGGTGGCTTTCTTGCCCGGAGCCTTTCTGGCCGTGGCCTTCTTGCTAGGAGCCTTGCGGGCCGTGGCCTTCTTGGCCGTGGCCTTCTTGGCCATGGCCTTCTTGGCCGTGGCCTTCTTGGCCGGAGCCTTGCTGGCTGTGGCCTTCCTGCCAGGAGCCTTGCGGGCAGGCGCCTTCTTGGCCGCGGCCTTGCGCACCGGAGCGGGCGCCGCCGTCGGGGCTGCGGAGCCGTCGGCCAGCACGCACTGGGCGGCGGCCAGCCGGGCGATGGGGACCCGGAAGGGAGAGCAGCTCACGTAGTCGCAGCCGGCGGCGTAGAAGACGGCGATCGACTCGGGGTCCCCGCCGTGCTCGCCGCAGACGCCCACCTTCAGGTCGGGCCGGGTGCTGCGGCCCCGGACCACGCCCATACGCACCAGCTCGCCCACGCCGTCGGCGTCGACGACGTCGAAGGGATTGTGGGGAAGCAGGCCCTGCTCGAGATAGGCCGACATCATCCGGCCTTCCACGTCGTCGCGGCTGAAACCGAAGGTCATCTGGGTCAGATCGTTGGTGCCGAAGGAGAAGAACTCGGCCACCTCGGCGATCTCGGCGGCGCGCAGGGCGGCTCGGGGGGTCTCGATCATGGTCCCGATGAGCACCGCCGGGGGTTGCACCGAGCCCCGGCCGTTGGAGGAGGGCACAGTGGCGGTGGACGCGGCCGTCTCGGCCACGGCCGCCTCCACCCAGCCCCGGGCCAGGGCCAGCTCCTCGCGGGTGACCGTGAGCGGGATCATGATCTCGATGACGGGGTTGCCGCCCGCCGCCACCCGGTCCACGGCCGCTTCCATGAGGGCCCGCACCTGCATGGCGTACAGGCCGGGCTTGATGACGCCGAGGCGCACGCCCCGGGTCCCGAGCATGGGGTTGAACTCGCGCCACTGCAGGGCGGCGTCGTACAGGGCGCGCTCGTCGTCGGTCAGGCCGACGGTGGCCTCCTTCACGGCCAGCTCGGCCGTGTCGGGCAGGAACTCGTGCAGGGGAGGGTCGAGGAGGCGCACCGTGACCGGGAGACCGTCCATGGCCTCGAGGATGGCCACGAAGTCGGCGCGCTGGGCCACGCGCAACTCCTCCAGCGCCGCCGCCTCCTGGGCCTCGTCCTCGGCCAGGATCATGCGCCGCACGATGGGGAGGCGGTCCTCGGCCAGGAACATGTGCTCGGTGCGGCACAGGCCGATGCCTTCGGCCCCCATGCGCCGCCCGTTGGCGGCATCGGGGCCGTTGTCGGCGTTGGCCCGGACCCGGAGGTGGCCCTTGCGGATGCCGTCGGCCCAGGACAGGAGGGTCTCGGACTCCTCGGACGGCTTGGCCTCGGTCAGGGGAACCTGGCCCAGCACCACGTCGCCGCTCGTGCCGTCGATGGAGATCCAGTCGCCCTCGTTCACCACCGTGGTGCCCACCCGGAACGACGATCCGGTGATGCGGACCTGCTCGGCCCCCACCACGGCGGGCTTGCCCCACCCCCGGGCCACCACGGCGGCATGCGAGACGAGGCCGCCCCGGGCGGTGAGGACGCCCTGGGAGGCCAGCATGCCGTGGACGTCCTCGGGCGACGTCTCGGAACGCACCAGGACCACCCGCTCGCCCCGCTCGGCCGCCGCCTCGGCGTCGTCGGCGGTGAAGTACACCCGCCCCACCGCGGCACCGGGCGAGGCGCCGAGGCCGGTGGTGAGGGGGGGGTGGTCGCTCTCGGCGAACTGGGGGTGCAGGACCTGCTCGAGGTGCTCGGCCGCCACCCGCTGCACCGCCTCGGCACGCGACAGGCGGATGGCGGGATCCGTGGTCATCTCCACCGCCATGCGCAGGGCGGCCCGCCCGGTGCGCTTGCCCACCCGGGTCTGGAGCATCCAGAGCTTGCCCTGCTCGATGGTGAACTCGGTGTCGCACATGTCGCGGTAGTGGCGCTCGAGGCGGGCGAAGATGCGCAGCAGCTCGGCGTGGATGGCCGGGAACCGATCCCGGAGGGCGGAGAGGGGCTCGGTGTTGCGGATGCCGGCCACCACGTCCTCGCCCTGGGCGTTCACCAGGAAGTCGCCGTAGGCGCCCTTGGCCCCGGTGGCGGGGTCACGGGTGAAGCCCACCCCGGTGCCGGAGCGGTCGTCGCGGTTGCCGAAGACCATGGCTTGGACGTTGACGGCAGTGCCGAGGTCGTGGGCGATCCCCTCGTGCTCGCGGTAGGCGATGGCCCGGGGGCCGTTCCAGGAGCCGAAGACGGCCTCGATGGCGCCGCGCAGCTGGGCGTCGGGGTCCTGGGGGAAGGGGGATCCCGTGTGGTCCCGCACGATCTGCTGGTAGGCGTCCACCAGGATGTGGAGCTGGGCCACGGGCACCTCGGCGTCGGAGCGGGCCCCGGTGCGCTCCTTGGCCTCCTCGAGCAGGGTGTCGAAGGCCTCCCCCGGGATGCCGATGACGATGCGGCCGTACATGGCGATGAACCGCCGGTAGGAGTCGTAGGCGAAGCGCTCGTCGTCGGTCTGCTTGGCCAGGGCCTCGACCGAGGCGTCGTTGAGGCCCAGGTTGAGGACGGTGTCCATCATCCCGGGCATGGAGAACTTGGCCCCCGAGCGCACGCTCACCAGGAGGGGGTCGACGGCGTCCCCGAGACGCTTGCCCATCTTGCGCTCCAGGCGACGCCGGGCCCGGGCCACCTCGGCGCTCAGGCCCGACGGCCACCCCCCCGCCATGTAGGCGCGGCAGGCGTCGGTGGTGATGGTGAAGCCGTGGGGGACGGGCAGCTCCAGCACCGAGGTCATCTCGGCCAGGTTGGCCCCCTTGCCCCCGAGCAGGTCCTTCATCTCCATCGGGGGCCGGCGGTGGCGGTGGTCGAAGTCGTAGACGAAGGGCATGGGGGGCTCCTGGCGTGCGGGGGGCACGGGTGGGGATGCGGACACGACGAGCCTACCGGCGCCACCGCGGCCCCCCGGGGCCGGCCCGGGTGGCGCCGGGGCCCGGGTCAGGGCCGGAGGCGCTGCGCCACCACGTCGGGGAGCTCCTCGATGGCCACCCTGGTCTGCTCGGTCGTGTCGCGGTCGCGCACGGTGACGGCGTGGTCCTCGAGGGAGTCGAAGTCGACGGTGACGCAATAGGGCGTGCCCACCTCGTCCTGGCGCCGGTAGCGCCGGCCGATGGACTGGGTAACGTCGAAGTCGCACACCGCCACCGGCTGCAGGGCCCGCAGGACCTGGCGCGCCAGGGGGGCCAGGCTGTCGTGCTTGGACAGGGGCAGGACGGCCACCTGGTAGGGGGCCAGGCGGGGGTCGAGGTGGAGCACGGTGCGCCGCTCCCCCCCCACCTCGTCCTCGTCGTAGGCGGCCAGGAGGAAGGCCATCATGGTGCGGGTCGCCCCGGCCGCCGGCTCGATGACGTAGGGGACGTAGCGCTCCCCGCTGGCCTGGTCGAAGTACTCCAGGCGCTCGCCCGAGGCGGCGGCGTGGGCCCGGAGGTCGTAGTCGGTGCGGTTGGCGATGCCCTCGAGCTCGTCCCACCCCCACGGGAAGAGGTACTCCACGTCGGCGGTGGCGGCCGAGTAGTGCGACAGCTCGTCGGGGTCGTGGTGGCGCAGGCGCACCTGGTCGGGGGGGATGCCCAGGTCGAGGTACCAGGCCATCCGCTCCTCGAGCCAGTAGCCGAACCAGGTGTCGGCCTCGGCCGGCGGGACGAAGTACTCCATCTCCATCTGCTCGAACTCGCGGGTGCGGAAGACGAAGTTCTGGGGGGTGATCTCGTTACGGAAGGACTTGCCCACCTGGGCGATGCCGAAGGGCGGCTTCTTGCGGGTGGTGGTGAGCACCTGCATGAAGTTCACGAACATGCCCTGGGCCGTCTCGGGGCGCAGGTAGGCGACGGTGGCGTCCTCCTCGACCGGGCCGGCGTAGGTCTTGAACATGAGGTTGAAGGCCCGGGGCTCGGTCAGGTCGGCCGAGCCGCAGTTGGGGCAGACGCCCTCGATCCGGTCCGCCCGCCAGCGCTCGTGGCAGTTGCGGCAGTCGACCAGGGGGTCGGTGAAGTTGGCCAGGTGGCCCGAGGCCTTCCAGATCTCGGGGGAGGACAGGATGGCGGCGTCGATGCCGACCACGTCGTCGCGCAGCTGCACCATGGCCCGCCACCAGGCGTCCTTCACGTTGCGCAGCATGAGGACGCCCAGGGGGCCGTAGTCGTAGGTGGAGCGGAAGCCCCCGTAGATCTCGGCCGAGGGGAAGATGAAGCCGCGCCGCTTGCACAGGTTGACGATCTTCTCCATGAGGTCGGGGTCGCGGCCCGGCGCCGCGGGCGCGCCGTCGCTGCGGTCGGGGGAGGAGGTCATCGGGGGGAGGTTACCGGGCGGCCGGGGGCGCCCCGGGCGCCGGGCGGCGAGCGGTGCGCTCAGCGCCGCGCCGGGGCGGGGCGGGGCCCGGGAGCGGGGTCCGGTCCGTGCCCGCCCGGGACCCGCAGGCGCACGGTGACCTCGTTGGCGAGGAGCCGGCCCCGCACGCTCAGGACGGCCCGGTCGCCGCGCCGCTCGAGGAGACCGTCGAGGGCGGGATCGTCGGGCACGACCGACCAGGGCACCCCGCGCGTCGTGCGCAGGGCCAGGGCCAGGGCCTCGAAGGCCCGCTCCGCCCGGCCCAGGACCTCCTCCCCGGCGCAGGGGCTGCGCCCGGCCGCCACGGCGGCGATGTAGCGCTCGGGGCTGCGCACGTTCCAGAAGCGGCGCCCGCCGTGGTGGGAGTGGGCGGCGCAGCCGATGCCGCGGTAGTCGCCCTGGGCCCAGTAGAGGGCGTTGTGGCGGCACTCGTGGCCGGGACGGGCCCAGTTCGACACCTCGTACCAGCGGTAGCCGGCGTCGGCCAGGGCGGCGTCGAGGCGGCCGTAGCGGCGGGCCACGGCGTCCTCGTCGGGGTGGCGGGCCGGGTCCCGCCACAGCGCCGTCCCCGGCTCCACCGTGAGGCCGTAGGCGCTCACGTGGTCGGGCCGGGGGTCCAGGGCCAGGACGGCCGCCACGGTGGCCTCGAGGTCGGCGTCGGCCTCGGCCGCGGCCCCGATGATGAGGTCGACGCCGACCGAGGCGAAGCCGGCGGCGCCGATCCGGGCCACGGCCCCGGCCACCTCGGTCGTGCCGTGCCGGCGGCCCAGGCTCTCGAGCACGCGGGGCACCATGGACTGCACCCCGAGCGAGACCCGGGTCACCCCGGCCGCCCGCCACGCCGCCATGCGCCCGGGGGAGGCGTCCTCGGGGTTGCACTCCACCGTGACCTCGCACCCCGGGCGCCGCTCGACGGCGTCGAGGACCATGGCCAGGAGGTCGGGGGGAAGGCGCGAGGGCGTGCCCCCGCCCA
>DATJOV010000413.1:0-5155 GCA_035506735.1 Acidimicrobiales bacterium
GCCCGAGTGGATCAGATGCTGCCCGAGCTGTTGGAACGGTCGATCTGCAGGGAGGAGATGCTCCCGCTGCAGGTGCCGATGGCCTCGGAGCTCGCCGGGGTCAGGTAGACGCCGATGTGCCCCGTGCCGGCGTACGACCCGGCCACGGTGTAGCTGCCGGTGAAGCCGACTTCGCCTGCACCGTTGACCGACGGCGACAGCCCGTGGACGCTGAACTTCGAGGGCTTCTCACCGTTCCAGTTGACCTTCACCTTGACGGTGGCGGTCGACGAGTTGGACTCGAAGCTGGAACACGTGCCGGCGTTGCCGCCCTTCGGCGCCTTGGTCTTGATGGGCTTGACGGCGACGGACGTCGCCGACGCCACCGGCGAACCCCCCGAACACGTCCCGAGCGTGGCGGTGACCGTCGTGATCTCCTTCTTGGCTCCGGCCGTCCCGTCCTGGCTGAGCGGCGGGTTGAAGTTGATGGAGCCTCCGAAGCTGCACGTGGTCAGGCCGGTGCCGGTCACCTTCCCTGCGACTGCTGTCCCTTCGAGCATTGTCACGCTGGCAAGCGGCAATGCCACCCCAATCAATACAAGCAACCCCTTCTTGATTCTCATGTTCCCTCTCCCTATTGGTCGCGGGCGAGTAGCCAGTTGCCGGCTGCTCCCGTCCATCAGGGGTCATCATTGCCAGAACGCCTCGAAAACGATCCCGAGTTTTCCCCTAGGTGTTTTCTCGCTGTGCAAGGGAGAGGGGATTCCGGATCATGGGAATCGCAGTTCCTCTGCTGGGTTGGAAACGAGCAGTTCCCTCTGCTGGCAAGCCTCGTCGAGAGGATGTCGGGTGGGTGTGGGCGTCTCGCATGTGCGCCCACACCCACCCGTTGCTTCGCGTCCGAGGCCGTTCACGCACGTCGCACGTGGCACCCGCGCTTCTCACCGGGGGTGGCTCGAGGCGTCTCGCTGCCCGGCACGACCCCGGAACCCGCCGGCGTCGCTCGCCGCCCCCGCGTCGAGCGGCCCGGCACGAGAGCGCCCCGTCGCCGAGCCGGTGGGGATGCGCTGCGGAGCGCAGGGGTGGGGGGCTCGGGCAGGGGACGGGCGGGGGAACGATGGCCCGGCGACCCGAGTCGGGCTCGGGCCCCCAACCCCGGCCCGGCGTCCCTGGAGCGCCCCCGGGCGAAGGGGGCGGGCCGGGAGCGGCCCCCGATGGCGCCGGGCAGTGCCGGCGTGGGCGGTCCGTCCGCGGCGGCGGGGCTGGGTTAGCCTCTGGGGCTCACCGGACGGGGAACCTGGGCATGGCACTGCAGATCAACATCGGGGCTGGGGCGACCCAGATCCCCGGATTCGTCAACGTCGACATCGCCCAGCACGCCGATGTCAGCCTCGACCTGGGCGTGACCCCTCTGCCGTTCGAGGACGACAGTGTCGACCTCGCCTTCAGCTATCACACCCTGGAACACGTCGAGAACTACCTCTTCGCCCTGGGGGAGATCCACCGGGTGCTCAAGCACGGTGCACCGTTCCTCGTCGGGCTGCCGTACGTGAGCCTCACGTACTGGCACCAGGTGAACCCCTACCATCTCCACGACTTCAACGAGGATTCCTTCGATTTCTTCGATCCCAGGAAGCTGCAGGGCTCCGCCGTCGAGGAGGAGAGCGGGCGCTCGCCCATCACCTTCACCAAGGTGTTCCATCGCTTCCACTACATGGGCGCCGTTCACCTGCTCCCGCCCCCGCTCAAGGGTTGGGCCCGCTCCCATCTCCTCAACACCGTGCGGAAGATCGATTTCGGCCTGCTCGCCGTGAAGGAGCGCACGGCCGTCCACGGCGACCCGGCGGAGCTCAAGGCGGAGTTCGACCGCCTCGTGCGCAGCCGCCGGCCCTACGGGGTGACCGGGCCGCCCCCGGGCCCGAAACCGCCGCCGTCGCTCCGCAAGCGGGTGCGCCGGGCCCGCCAGTGGTGGCAGGGGAACGACTGAGCGCGCTCCGCACCGTGCCGGTCGAGGCGGATGCCGGGCCCGGGCGGGGACATGACCCGAGGGCCACGACGCCCGCCGGGGGTACCGAGAGGAGCGACGATGGGAGCCGCCGCCACGAGCGGGTACGCCCCGGTCAACGGGATGGAGCTGTACTGGGAGCGCAGAGGGACGGGCGGCACACCACTCGTCGTGGTGCACGGGGGCTACGGCCTCGTCTCCGCGCTCGGGGACGTCCTGGACGCCCTGGCCCGCGGACGGGAGGTGGTCGCCCCGGAGTTGCAGGGTCACGGGCACACCGGCGACATCGACCGGCCCTTCAGCTACGAGGCGTTCGGCGACGACGTGGCAGCGCTCATCGAGCATCTCGGCATGCCCCGCGCCGACGTCCTCGGGTATTCGCTGGGTGGGGGCGCCGCCCTGCGCTGTGCCGTCCAGCATCCGGGCCTGGTCCGGCGCCTGGTCGTGGTGTCGACGCCCTTCCGGCACTCGGCCTGGTTCCCCGAGGTCCTGGCGGCGTTCGACCACATGGGCCGGGGGCTGTTCGAGCAGCTGCGCCAGGCGCCGCTCTACCGGGACTGGGTCGAGGTCGCCCCTGACCCCGACGCCTTCCCCGCCCTGATGGACAAGACCGGCGAGCTCCTGCGGCGCCCCTACGACTGGAGCGATGCCGTCGGGTCGATCACGGCCCGCACCCTGCTGGCGTTCGGCGACGCCGACAGCATCCCCCCCAGCCACGCCGCCGAGTTCTACGGCCTTCTGGGTGGCGGTCAGCGCGACGCCGGCGTGGACGGCGCCAGCCGTCCCGAGGCCCGTCTCGCCATCGTCCCGGGGCGCACGCACTACGACGTCCTGTGGTCGCCGTGGCTGGTGGAGGCCGTGGCGGAGTTTCTGGACGCTCCCTGAGCCCGGCCCGTCAGTCCCCGGGGGGAGTGGAGGCCGGGGGCGGGTCGTAGCACTCGGTGCCGTGGTCCCGCACGAGCTTGGTGGGCTCGCCGTCCACCGAGATGTAGCGCTCCTCGTAGATCCCGAAGGGATCGGGTTGCCACCCCCATGCCACCCTGACGTCCACCGCACCCATGGGTTGGAGATTACCCAACGTTTCCTGAACGTTCAGGTTCTGTTCATGTAGATGGCGACTAGTTGAACGAAACAGGCCGATCTGGCTGTCTGGAGCCACAGAGAGTCGGGTAGACAGCACTTACCGCGGTGCCTTCGGGAGACTTGGAAGAGAACGGCGGGGGGCCTCCTGTCTCCGGGGCCAGGGGGGCATGGCCCACACCCGCCGGCAGCGGGGCGCGACACTGGGGCCGATGGAACCGCTCGCCGGCGTGGTGCGCCTTCCGCCCGGACCACCCCGTCCCCCCGCACCGCCGACGTCGCACCCCGGGGGGTTCGCCCCATCGCCCGGGCCCCGTCCTCGATCCTGGGCGCCCCCGGCCGGGGGCCGCCGGTGGCGGGCCTACCAGGCCGAGGTCAGCCACGAGCTCCGGGCGACGGTGTGGCCGTCGCCCGCCCGGACAGGGCGTGCCGCCGAGGTGGGCGCCGGGGTGGCGGTGACGGTGACGGCGCTCGTCACGGGAGCCGGGGGCGTGGCCGAGCGGCTCGTGGCGGTGCTCCGCTGACCCCGGGAGCGGAGCAGGCTCCCGGCCCGGTCTCGGGCCGTCAGGAACGGGCCATGGAGACCGAGTACGTCTTCGCCATGCTGACGGTGACGGATCTGGGGGTCGCCACCGATTGGTATCGGCGTCTGCTCGGGCGCCCGCCCGACCTCCGGCCCCACGAGGGCGAGGCGGCCTGGCAGCTCACCGGATCCGCCTCCTTGTGCCTCGTCGAGGACCCGATGGGCGCCGGGGGAGGGGCGATCACGTTGGTCGTCTCGGGCCTCGACCGGGTGCTGGGCGACGTGAGCGAGCGGGGGATTCCGCCCGTCGAGGCCCGTCCGGTCGGTGACGCCGGTCGGAAGGCGGTGCTGAGCGATCCCGACGGCAACGCCGTCGCGGTGGTGGAGTTGGCCGTCCCGTAGGTTCGGCCAGGGCGGGGTCGGCCCGGGAGGTGTCGTCCTGTGGGCCTCCCCGGTCTCAACCGGCGGGAGGGGTGTCCGGATCCGCTGCACCGGCGACGTCGGCCGCCGCCGATCGGCGCGAGGCCTCCGCCGCCAGGACGTCGGTGAGCCAGGTGCTCGCCGACTGGCGGGTGATCCCGAGGCCCGTGAGGACCGCCGCGCCGGTGCCCCCCTCGACGTCGAGCAGCCCGAGGAGGAGGTGCTCGGTCCCGATGTAGTTGTGCCCCCGGCGCAGCGCCTCGCGCAGGGCGAGCTTCAGGCTCCGCTTGGCCTGAGGGGAGAACGGCGTACGCCCGTCGTGCGCCTGGGCCGGCGGGGCCGTGGCACCAGAGCGGCTCGCCCCCGTCGACCGCTTGACCCCCTGCCGCACCTGCCGGGAGGTGGCACCCAGGGCGGTGATGGCCTGCGCCGCCAGCCCCTGGGGCTCGGACAGGAGACCGAGCAGGAGATGCTCCGTCCCCACCTGGCCCGCGCCCGACTTCCGCGCCTCGTCCCGGGCGGAGGCGACGGCGTGGCGGGCACGGGGGGTGAAGCGGCTGAAGAGCTGGGGGCGCTCCACGTCGCCGGCGTCGGGCACGAAGCGCTGTTGGGCCGCCTGCTTCGTGACGCCCATGCTGGCCCCGATTTCCCGCCACGAGGCTCCGGCGTGGCGGGCCTGGTCGACGAAGTGACCGACGAGGTGATCGCCGAGCTCGCCCAGCCGGTCGGAGACGAGCACGGCGTGGCGGAGGTTCCCGAGTTCGTCGCCCTGGGGGCGGACCTCGTGGACCAGGGTGATGAGGTCGTCGAGGGTGACGCCCAGGTCGTCGGGGGCCATGCCGTCGAGCCCGTCACCGTCGCGCTCGTCCGCCATACGTCAATGCTATCTTGACGCTCCAACGTCGTCAAGATCCAGTTGACGACTCAGGTGACGACGGCGTCGCCGGCCGGCCGGCAGCGCCCGCTCGGGCGCCACGCTCCCGGGCGCGGCGCAGCACAGGGTGACGCCAGCGCTCGCTCTCGGCCGGTGCCACCGGCCCCCCGCCGGGCGTGTCGTGGAAGCGGGGGAAGTCTCCCGAGCACGCGCCGCCCAGGGCCGGTCTCCGGGGGAACCCTGAGACGACCCGCACCGGTCGGCCCCGGCGTCG
>DATJOV010000414.1:0-6026 GCA_035506735.1 Acidimicrobiales bacterium
CAGGAACCGGTCCCGATCGATGACGGCCAGCACGCTGTCGGCAGTGGCGATGGCGGTGGCCATGCGGGGGGTCGAGTCCACCAGGGCCATCTCGCCGAAGACGTCGTCGGGTCCGAGCTGGGCGATGACCCGGGTCCCGGCCTGCAGCTGGATGGCGCCCTCGACGATCCCGAACATCTCGTTCCCGGGCTCGCCCTCGAGGAACACGGCCTTGCCGCGCGGCACGGTGAGTGTGCGCTGAGCGTTCCGGAACAGTCCGACGACCTTCATCACCACTCCCCGACTGGCGTTCGGCGCCGATGTTACGGGGCGCACGGGGGGATGACAACGCGCCGAGGTGCCCGGGCCGCCGTACCGCCCGCGCCCGCCAATGCGGTCCTTCGACGAGCGGGGAAATGACCTCCGGCCCTGGGCCGCCGGCGGGTCCGGGCCGCACGCTGGAAGGGCGCGATGCGCACCGACTCCGGGCTCACCACCCGAAGGGGAGACGACCAGGACGACCCAGGAGGTTCCCATGTCGATTCCCGCCGTGCCCACTGTCCCTGCTCCGGGTTCGCCCACGCCCTCCCAGCCGCCTCCGGCCAGACCGGTGCTGTCGAGGCGCAACGAGATGCGGGCGCGCAGCATCGGGGTGACCTCGGCCACCGGGCTCGTCGTCGGGAGCATCATCGGGACGGGCGTCTTCACCATGCCGGCCGTCCTGGCCGGGGCCGGCACCAGCTCGCTCGTGGTCCTGGCGGTCATCGCCGTGGGCGCCATGCTCCTGGCCGTCCTGTTCGGGCAGCTCACCCGGCGCGTCCCCAATGCCGACGGCGGCCTCTACGCCTACGCCCGTCACGAGTTCGGCGACTTCGCCGGGTACCTGACGGGCTGGTGCTACTGGGTCCAGGCCTGGGCCGGCAACGCCGCCATCGTCTCGTCCTGGGTCTTCTACGTGGATTCCCTCTTCGGATGGCGGCACGTGACGGGCATGGAGAACTGGGGCATCGCCCTGGTCGGCCTGTGGGTGCCGGCGGCCGTGAACCTCATCAGTATCCACCACATGGCCTGGTTCCAGAACCTCACCGTCGTGCTGAAGTTCCTACCCCTGCTCTTCGTCGGGGTGGTGGGGTGGTTCTTCGTCTCGAGCGCCAACTTCGGGGCCTTCAACGCCTCGGGCGGCAGCCTCTACAACGCCATCGGCATCGCCGCCGGTGTGGCCCTGTTCTCCTTCATCGGTGTCGAGGTGGCCGCCATCACGGCCAAGCGGGTGCGCGACCCCCGCAGGAACGTGGGCCGGGCCTCGCTCCTCGGCACCGGGGCCAGCGCCGTCCTCTACGTGGCCGTGTCGGCCGTCGTCATGGGGCTGGTCCCCCACCATGCCCTCGTCAACAACGGTGCCCCCTTCGTCAACGCCTTCGAGTCCGTCTTCACCCACGGGGCCTGGGCCGGGAAGCTCGTGGCCGCCCTGGCCGTGGTGTCGGGCATCGGCGCCCTGAACGGGTGGACCCTGGTCACCACCGAAGTGGCCCGGGCCGCGGCCGAGGACCATCTCTTCCCCGGCCCCTTCGCCTGGACCGACCGCAGGGACAACGCCTGGTTCGGGATCGTCATGGCCGCCCTGCTCCCGTCGGCCCTCATGCTGTGGCGCTATACCACCAGCACCGGCCTGACCGTCTTCACGTACCTCGTCGACCTCACGGTGGTGACCGTGGCCATCCCGTACTTCATGTCGGCCTGCGCCCAGCTGGCCTACCTCGTGTCGCGCCGGCGCCGGGTCCAGGGGTGGCTCCTCACCCGCGACCTGTCCATCAGCGTGGCCGGGGTCCTGTTCTCGATGTGGGTCACCTTCGCCTCGGGCTACCAGGCCGTGTACCAGGCCGTGGTGATCCTGCTCGTCGGCATCGTGATCTACGCCTTCCTGAAGGCACGTCGCGAGCGGATGGGTGAGGTGGCCGAGCCCCCCGACGTCCCGGCCACCATCGTGCCCCTGGCCCTGGCACCGAGCCCGGCCCCGGGGGGTCCGGAACCGGCCGGCACCGCCGCCTCCGGCCCGGTCGGGAGGTGAGCGCCATGACGTTCGGGGTCCATTCCGAGATCGGCCGGCTGCACCAGGTCATGGTGCACCGGCCCGGGCTCGAGCTCACCCGCCTGACCCCGCGCAACATCGGGGACCTCCTCTTCGACGACGTCATGTGGGCCGCCCGGGCCAAGGAGGAGCACGACGTCTTCACCGAGGCCCTGCGGGTGCGGGGCATCGTGGTGCACTACTTCGAACGCCTGCTGGTCGAAACGCTCGAGGTCCCCGAGGGACGGCGGTTCGTGCTCGACCAGGTGTGCACACCGGAACTGCTCGGACCCGGACTGGTGAGGCCGATGACCGACCTCTTCGCCGACCTGGAGGCGCCGGTGCTGGCCGGCTACCTCGTCGGTGGTGTGCTGAAGGACGACCTCGTCCCCCTGCGGGCGCAGAGCCTGCTGTGGGAGACGCTGCGCCACGACGACTTCGTCCTACCGCCCCTGCCCAACCACCTCTTCCCGCGGGACAACTCCTGCTGGGTGTACGGCGGGGTGTCCATCAACCCCATGGCCAAGCCCGCCCGTCAGCGCGAGACGATCCACATGCGCGCCGTCTACCGCTTCCATCCCCTCTTCGCCGGGGCCGGCTTCCCGATCTACTACGGAGGGGACGACGCCGCCCACCTGCCCGCCTCGATCGAGGGCGGGGACGTCCACGTCCTGGGCAACGGCGCCGTGCTCATCGGGATGGGCGAGCGCACCACGCCCATGGCGGTGGAATCGCTCACCCGCTCCCTCGTCCAGCACCACCAGGCCGAGAAGGTCATCGCCGTGGCCCTACCCAAGTCCCACGCCATGATGCACCTGGACACCCTGATGACCATGGTCGATCACGGCACCTTCGTCCTCTACCCGTACGTGGACCGGAACCTGGCGTCGTGGACGCTGACCGGGGAACCGGACCAGGACCGTCTGCGCGTGGTGGAGAACGTGAGCCTGTGGGACGAGCTGGCCCGGGCCCTGGGAGGTGGGGACATCACGGTCCTCACCACGGACGAGGACATCCGGGCGGCCGAGCGAGAGCAGTGGGACGACGGCAACAACTACCTGGCGCTCGCCCCGGGGGTGGTGGTCGGCTACGACCGCAACGTGGCCACCAACACGATGTTGCGCAAGCACGGCATCGAGGTCGTGAGCGTGCCGGGCGGGGAGCTCGGCCGGGGCCGCGGCGGCCCGCGCTGCATGACCTGTCCTCTCGAGCGGGACCCGGCATGACCGCCGTGCATGCCCCCGACGGCCCGCCGGCAGGGTCCGACCAGCTGACCCTTCGCCGGCTCCGGGGGCGCAGCCTGTGCAAGGAGCTGGACCTGACTGCGGCCGAGTTCCTGGCCCTCGTACGCCTGGCCATCCACCTCAAGACCGAGCGGCGCCGGAGCGGCCCGGGGCGCAGGCTCGCCGGTCGCGGCGTCGCCCTCATCTTCGAGAAGGCCTCCACCCGGACCCGGTGCGCGTTCGAGGTGGCCGCCCACGACGAGGGGGCCCACGTCACCTACCTCGGGCCGGGGGAGTCCCAGCTCGGGTACAAGGAGTCCGTCAGGGACACGGCCCGGGTCCTGGGCCGGATGTACGACGGGATCGAGTACCGGGGCTTCGCCCACGCCACCGTGGAGGACCTGGCCCGGTACGCGGGCGTCCCGGTGTGGAACGGGCTCACCGACGTCTGGCACCCCACCCAGATGCTGGCCGACGTCATGACCATCACCGAGTGCGTCCCGAAGCCCCTGACCGAGGTCCGCCTGTGCTACGTCGGGGACGGTCGGAACAACACCGCCAACTCCCTCCTCGCCATGGGGGCGGTCCTGGGCATGGAGGTGCGGGTGGCGACCCCCGACGCCCTCCGGCCCGGGCCCGAGGTCGAGCAGGCCGTGACGGCCCGAGCGGCGGCGTCGGGGGCCCGGCTCCTCGTCACCGCCGATCTGGATCGGGCCGTGGCCGGTGCCGACGTGCTGTACACGGACGTGTGGCTCTCCATGGGCGAGCCCGCCGAGGCCTGGGCCGAACGCATCGAGCTGCTCCTGCCGTACCAGGTGAACAGCCGGCTCCTGGCCGCCACCGGCAACCCGGCGGTCCGGTTCATGCACTGCCTCCCCGCCCTCCACGACCGCCACACCGAGCTCGGCCGGACGCTCTTCGAGGCGCACGGTCTCCCCGCCCTCGAGGTCACCGACGACGTCTTCGAGTCCCCGGCGTCGGTGGTCTTCGACGAGGCCGAGAACAGGATGCACTCCATCAAGGCCCTCATGGTGGCCACCCTGGGAGGTTGACCGTGCGCATCGTGGTCGCCCTGGGCGGCAACGCCCTGCTCCAGCGGGGTGAGCCTCCCGACGCCGAGGTCCAGGAGCACCACGTGGTCGCCGCCGTACGGGCCCTGGCCCCCCTGGCGCGTCAGCACGAGCTCGTGGTGACACACGGGAACGGGCCCCAGGTGGGCCTCCTGGCCATCGAGAGCGCCGACGACCCCGCCCTCTCCCGGCCCTACCCGCTCGACGTCCTCGGCGCCCAGACCCAGGGCATGATCGGCTACTGGCTCGTCCAGCACCTCGGCAACGCCCTGCCCGGCCGCGAGGTGGCCGCCCTGGTGAGCCGCACCCTGGTGGACCCGGACGATCCCTCCTTCGACCATCCCACCAAGTTCGTGGGCCCCGTCTACGGCGCCGACGAGGCCCGGGACCTCGGTCGGCGCCGGGGGTGGACCATGGGCCGCGACGGCGCTGCCTGGCGCCGCGTGGTGCCCTCCCCCACGCCGTCCGGCATGGTCGAGCTCGGCGTCGTCTCGCGCCTCGTCGAGTCCGGGGTGCTCGTGGTCTGCGGCGGCGGCGGGGGCGTGCCGGTGGTACGGGAGCCCCACGGCGCCCTCCGGGGCGTCGAGGCCGTGGTCGACAAGGACGCCACGGCGGCCGCCCTGGCCACCGGTCTGTCGGCCGGGGTGCTGCTCCTGCTCACCGACGTCGGCGCCGTGGAGGAGGGCTTCGGCACCCCGCAGGCGGTGGCGATCCGCCACACCACGCCGGCGGCACTGCGCCGCCTGGTCCTGCCGGCCGGGTCGATGGGGCCCAAGGTGGCGGCGGCCTGCGCCTTCGTCGAAGCGGGCGGGGCCATGGCCGCCATCGGCGCCCTCGAGGACGCCCCCCGCCTGCTGCGGGGCGAGACCGGGACGGTGGTGAGCGCATCGGGGGCGTCCTCCCCCGACCTCCAGGTGGCCTGACCGGCCCCCACCGGGGTGACCTTCTCCTCTCCTCCCGGTTCCCGTGCCCCGCCGACACACCCACCAGGGTCTCGACCGCCACGAGACCACCCCGGAGGTGCGCCACCATGGACGTCGTCGGCACCTGGTCCACCACGAGCCCCCACCGGCGCCGGGCCCTGGCCCTGACCCTGGCCCTCGTGGGGGCTGCGCTGGTGGCGGGGATCGCCCTCCTCGGGCTGGTGCCGGCCCCGGTGTCGTCGCCGTGCCGGGGCGGCGCCCTCCCGGCGCCGGCGGGTTGCCGCCCCCCGTCGGTGCCACGGACGACGCCCATCCCGGCGCCGCCCCCGGCGACGACGGTGCCTCCGTCGGGGACGGCGACCCCGCTCACGACCGGCGGCCGTCGCCCGTCGCCGCGCCGCCATGTCCACGTCGGCGCCCTGTCCCCCCCCTCGCCCGCCCCCGACACGACGTCGACCCGGGCCGCTCCCGGGGCCTCGTCCACGACCCTGGTGCCCACCACCGTCTCCCCCGCCGCCACCTCCCCACCGGACTCGGCCGCCCCGGCCCCGGCGGACACCGCTCCCTCCACCACGACGAGCACGATGCCCCCCACCACCACGACCGCCCCCGTGCTCCGGTCCTCGGTGCGCGACGAGGCCGGCGACGACCGATCCTGACGCCGCCACGGGCGGTGACGCGGCGGCACGCCAGGGATAGCATGCATGGCGCACCCGGGTCCCGGGCACGGGAGAGCAGCATGACCCTGCGCATCGACGCCGAC
>DATJOV010000415.1:0-2480 GCA_035506735.1 Acidimicrobiales bacterium
TGCCCGGGCTCACCGTCAACCTGGTGTCGACGAGCGCATCCCCGGTGACGGTGACCATCGCCCCCGACGCCTCGGCCGCCTCGAGCGCGGTGCAGAACCTCGTCGCCGACGCCAACACCGTCCTCTCCGACATCCAGACCAACGCCGGCTACAACGAGCAGACCAAGACGGGGGGCCCCCTCATGGGCTCGGCCGTCCTGGAGACCGCCACCAACGAGATCCAGTCCATCTTCGCCTCGGTGGCCGGCTCCTCGACCTACGGCAACGCCCTCAACATCGGGCTCAGCCTGGACAACGGCCAGGTGGACTTCGACAAGTCGACCTTCGCCCAGGCCTTCGCCGCCGACCCCTCGCAGGTGGCGGCCCTGTTCACCCAGGACGGCACCTTCACCCCCGCCTCGCCCTCCTACGCCGGCCAGGTCCTCATGTCCTACGCCGGCAACGCCACCCGGGCCGGGAGCTACGACGTCGCCATCAGCCAGTCGGCCAGCCAGGCCACCGACGGCGGGGCCACCCTGGCCTCGGGCTCGGTGTCGGGGGCGGAGCAGCTCACCGTGGCCATGGGGAGCACCTCGGCCCAGTACGCCACCACCGCCGGGGAGTCCCTGGTGTCGGTGGCGGCCGGGCTCAACGCCGCCTTCGCCGCCGCCGGGATGAGCCTGAGCGCCCAGGTGGCGTCGGGCGGCCAGCAGCTCCAGCTGACCTCCGACGCCTACGGCAGCGCCGCCTCCTTCACGGTGACCTCGACCAACACCGCGGCCGGCACCACCGGGCTGTCGGGCACCTTCACCGGCACCGACGTGGCCGGGACCATCGACGGGGTGGCCGCCACCGGGACCGGCCAGATCCTCACCGCCCCCGCCTCGGACCCCACCCTGGGGGGGCTCTCGCTCCAGGTGACCACCCCCGGGATCACCTCCCTCACCGACCTGGGCTCGATCGCCTACCAGCCCGGCATCGCCCAGTCCCTCTCCACCCTGGCCTCCTCGATGTCGGACCCCACCACCGGGTCCATCACCCAGACCATCTCCAACCTCCAGTCCCAGTCGAGCGGCCTCAACAGCCAGATCGCCTTCTACGCCAACATCGTGAGCCAGGAGCAGAAGATGCTCCTCAACCAGTACGCCACGCTCGAGGAGACCATCGGCAACCTGAAGAACCAGAGCTCCGCCCTCACCTCCGAGCTGTCCCAGCTCGCGTCCAACGGCTGACCGGGACCGGCTCGTGACGACCACCGACGTGGCGGACAAGCTCCGGCGGCGCTACCTGGCCGACGCCATCGAGACGGCCCCCCCGGCGGTGCGGCTCACCATGCTCTACGACGCCCTCGAGCTCGACCTGGCCCGGGCCGACGCCGCCTTCGAGGCGGGGGACCTCCAGACCATCAACGACAAGCTCGTCCACGCCCAGGAGATCATCCTCACCCTGCGCGACACCATGAAGCCCGAGCTGTGGGAGGGCGCTCCCCGCATCATCGCCCTGCACAACTACTTCCTCGGGGAGCTCCTCCACGCCAACCTGGAGAAGGACCGGGCCCGGGCGGCGGCGGCGGCCACGCTCATCGGCCAGCTGGGCAACGCCTGGCGCCAGGCGGCCGAGTCGCTGGCCGTGACCGAGGGACCGGCGTCCCGATGAGCGGGCCGGCCCACCCGCCCCCCGCCGCCCTCCCCGACGAGCCCGCCGCCGTCCCCGCCACCGCGGTGACGTGGGCGGTGGTGCTCGACGACATGGAGCGGCGCCTCGGCGACGTCGAGCGGGGGCTGCGCACCGGGGTCTTCGCCACCACCGCCGTGGACCTCCCCGGGGGGCTGGGCCCCATCCCCGACGCCCTGCGCCAGCGGGCCCAGCGCCTCCTCCAGGCCACCGTGGCGGCCGAGCAGGAGGTCGAGAAGGTCCGGGAGCGCATCGCCGACGCCCTGCGCCGGGGCCGGACCACCTCGGCCCCGTTCTCGGCCTACGTCGACACCCGCCTCTGATCCGAGCCCGTCGGGGCCCCGGCGCGCCCTCGGGCCGTCGGAGCCGGTGCTAGAGCGAGACGTCGACGCCGCGCCGGTGCCCCTCGCCCCGTCCCGTGGCGGCCCGGTAGCGGGCGATGGGGTCGGCGCCCGGGGCGGGCTGGGCGGCGGCGCTCTCGGCCCGGGCCCGCCGGCGCCGGTCGCGCAGGCGGCGGCGCTCGCGGCGACGGGCGGCGCCGTCGGGGTTGGCCTCGTCGTGGTCGTTGATCACCCGGGCCAGCAGCTCGTAGCTGCGCTCCACGAGCGCCAGGGCCTCGGCCTCCGACGCCGTGCTCTGGGCCTTGGCCAGGAGCTTCTGCACCGTCTCGATGTGTGCTCGCCCCATCGGGTCCCCCTCGTGGGCGCCGTCCGACACAGGTCGGTCCACGCTCGCGCACTCCGGCCCGCTGGCGCGGTCCGCCGTGGCGGTGTTGTCCGGGAGTTGTGCCCCGCCGGCCCGACCACAGACGGATGGGCCGGGCCGGG
>DATJOV010000416.1:0-18368 GCA_035506735.1 Acidimicrobiales bacterium
GCCCTGAGGAGCGGCGGGCCGGGCCGGACCCCGCCTGCCCCGGCGTGACTCACCCGGCGGCGAGCCGCTCCATGATGCGCTCCACCGACACGATCCCGACGTAGCGGCCCCCGTCGTCCACGCACACCAGGGGCTCCGGGCGCCCGGGGCGGCCCGACGGCGCCGGGGGGGCGGCGCGGGGGGCGGGCCCGGCCGGCGGGAACGGGCCCCCGGGGCCTCGGGCGGGGCGGGGTCGGCCCGGTTGCCCTGACCCGGGTGGTGCCCCCCCGGGGACGGCCCTCGACGGGCCGGAGGCGGCCAGGCGGCGCCCGGCCTCGGCCAGGGGGGTGTCGACGTGGAGGGCCACCACCCCCGCCACCGTCCCGGCGTCGGCCGAGACGGCGTCGGCCACCGCCGTCGGGCGTTGCCGGCCGTCGAGCACCACCACCCAGTCGAGGCCGGGGCGGTCGGCGAAGGCCCGCCGGGCGCTCTCGACGTCGGGCACGGCCAGGCGGGGGGTGACCACGTCGCGCAGGGTGGCGCCGTCACCGGAACGCCGCCGCAGGCGGCGCACCACCTCTTCGGCCGCCCCCTGCCAGGGCGGCGCGGGGCGGGCCAGGACGTAGCCCTGGGCCAGCCCCACCCCCAGGTCCACCAGCACCTCGAGCTCCTCGGCCCGCTCGACGCCCTCGGCCACGACCCGGGCCCCGGCGACCCCGGCCGCCGCCGACAGCCGACGCACGGCGTCGCGCTTGCCCTCGTCCCCGTCGAGGTCGCTCACGAGGCTCCGGTCCAGCTTGACGAGACCGGGACGCAGTCCGGAGAGGAGGCCCGGGGCGCGGTGACCCGTGCCCGTCTCGTCCACCGCCAGCTGCGCCCCGGCCCGGCGATAGGGCCCCAGGGCCCGCTCCACCTCGGCCCGGGTGTGCCGGGCCACCGGCTCGGTCAGCTCCAGCACCACCCCGGAGAGGTCGCCCTGCTCCTCGAGCACGGCCAGGAGGCGGGCGTGGGCCAGCACGCCCGGGCCGACGTTGACGGCGAGGAAGCACCCGGGGGGCAGGGAGGGGCGGTGCGACAGGGCCTTGGCCAGGCAGGCCGCCTCGAGCTCGGCCGTCACCCCGTGGGCCCGGGCTGCGGCGAACCAGGCGGCGGGACCCATGGGGCCGGCGGCACCGGCCATGCGGGCCAGGGCCTCGTACCCCACCACGGCACCCGACCGGACGTCGACGATGGGCTGGAACCAGCACCGCAGGTCGTCGCCGACGATGGCGGCCCGCAGGGCCGAAGGCCAGCTGGTGCGGGCCACCTCGACGGCGGGGTCCTCGGGCCAGCCGCGCACGGGCCTAGGAGGCGCTCACCATGTGGGTGCGGACGGCGGCGACCAGGGCACGGGGGGCCTCCTCGATGCCGTGGGCCTGGCGGACGTGGGCCCGGACCCGGACGAGGATCTCCTCCTCGTCGGACCCCACCCAGGTGGTGGGGCATCCCGGTACCACGTCGCCGCAGGCGAACAGCTTCACCGCGCTCCCTCCTGGCCCGACCGGTCACTCCGGCCCGGAGTCGGCCCGGGCGGCGCGCCGCGGCGGGTGGGGCCGGCTCCGACCGCCAGTATCGGCACGCCGGCCCGGTGCCTTGAGGGACCCGGGCCGGGCGTCCGGGGAGGGGTCAGGCCGTCGGGTCGTCGGCGGGTGTCCCCCCGCCGTCGTCGGGGAGGCGGACCTCGACCCGGGCGCCGCCCCGGCCCACACCGGTGATGGCGATGGTGCCGCCGTGGGCGTCCACCAGGCGGCGCACGATGGCCAGGCCCAGGCCTGTCCCCGTGGCCTTGGTGGTGAAGAACGGCTCGAAGAGCCGGTCGGCCGAGGCGGGGTCGATCCCCTCCCCGTCGTCCTCCACCGACAGGACGGCCCCGGCGCCGTTGCGGTGCAGCTCGACCCGGACGGCCCCGCCCCCGGGCACCGCCTCGTAGGCGTTGGTGAGGAGGTTGGTGAGGACTTCGGCGATCTGGGTGCGGTCGGCTCGCACGGTGTGCGGCTCGACCTCCAGCGACAGCGCCACCTCGGGAGGCGGGGGCGTGGACTGGACCACCTCCTCCAGGACCTCGTCCAGGGCCACCCGCTCCATGGTCTGGGTCCGGGGACGGACGAAGGCGGTGAGGTCCTCGGCCAGGCGGGCCGCCTTGGCGGTCTCGCGCTCGGCCATGGCGAGGTGGCCCTCGAGTGCGTCGGGGACCGGGTCGCCGACCTTGCGCCGCACGAGGAACAGGGCGTTGGTCACCGCTGCCAGGGGATTGCGCAGCTCGTGGCCGACCACCGAGGCCATCTCGCCCAGGGCCGAGAGCCGTTCGGTGCGCACCAGGGCCCGCTGGGCCGTGTGCAGCTCCTGCAGGGAGCGCTCGAGGTCGCCGGTGCGTTCGGCCACGAGCTGGGTGGCGTAGCGCTGGCGCCGGACCAGCACCTCCACCGTGACCCCGATGACCAGGCCCACGACGATGCCCAGGAACAGGATGATGTAGGGGGCGCTGGTGGCGAAGCTCCCCGTGAGGGGGCTGCGGGCCACCGCCAGCAGGGTCCAGTTGCTGGTCCCGACGGGCACCACGGCCCGGGCCATCTCGCCCGTGAGGGGCAGGTGGCGGGTGGTGGCCACGAGGAGGTTGGACGACGCCGGCCGGGTCGACCCGTACAGGGCCACGTGGAGGTTGTCGAAGGGTCGCCCCGCCGTGACCGGGGTGATGGTGAAGGGGTTGACCGAGAAGGCCAGGTACAGCGCCGTGCCCGCCGGCACCAGGGGCGGCCCGATGGCGAACCCCGCCGTGCTGCGATCCCCCCGGCGCACCACGGGGGCGGCGGCCAGGGCGGCGCCCGCCTTCCGCACCACCTCGGCCAGCGGCCCGGTGAGCACCTGGCCCGCCCGCAGCCCCCCTCCCACCACCGCCGCCACCGTGGGCTGGCTCGCGGTGTGGTCGACCAGGGCCACGCTCAGGCCGCCCTGGGCGAAGGGCTTGGCCTGGGACTCGAACTCGGTGGGGGAACCCCCCGACAGGTTCACGGCGGTGGCCAGGGAGTCGAGCGAGGAGCCGACGCCCGAGAGGATCGAGGAGGCCAGGGCGGCGGCCTGCTCGGTGTCGTTCTGCAGCAGGGCGCGGGCCTGCTGCTCGTTGCTGTGGCGGGTGGCCACGAAGCCGAAGATGCTGACGGCGACCACGATCACCACGACAGCCATCGCCACCGGCGATGCCCACCGCACGCCACCGCCCACCCGTCGGCCCCCCGAGGACCCGGTGTCCACGCGACCACCGTACCCCCGCCGGCGGCGAGGTACCCCGGACCCCTCAGCCGTCGACGGGGACCACGGCGGGGGACCCGGCCCCGTCGGGGGTGTCGCCCGATCCGGTGGCCAGGCCCCCGGTGCGGCGCAGACGGATCTCGCGCAGGAACACGGCCAGGACCACCGTGACCACGGCGAAGGGCACAGCCACCCAGAAGACGTCGTGCAGGGACCGCACCAGGGCCTCGGTGATGCCGTGGCGGACCACGGCCGGGAGCAGGTGCAGCTGGCCGGGGGGGACGCTCAGCCCCGAGGACGAGGCGCTCACACGGGGCCCGGCGTACCGGGCCGGGAGCAGCGAGGGAAGCCGCTCGTTCACGCCCCGGACGAACACCACCCCGAGGAGGGCCGTGCCGAAGACCGCCCCCAGGGACCGGAAGAACATGAGGGCCGAGGTGGCCGTCCCCATGTCGGCCGGGGGAACGGCGTTCTGGGTGGCCAGGACGGCGTTCTGCATGACCAGGCCCATGCCCGCCCCCAGGACTACGAGGTCGAGGCTCATGACGAGATGGGAGGTCGAGGCGGTGAGGAAGGTGAGGAGCCACAGGCCCACGCTCATGAGCACCGACCCCACCACGGGGAAGATCTTGTAGCGGCCGGTGCGGGCCACGAGACGGCCCGACACCACCGAGAAGAGCAGGAGCCCGGCCATGAGGGGCAGGAGGAGGAGCCCCGAGACGGTGGGCGTCACCCCGTCGGCGTACTGCAGGTAGAACGGGACGTACACGATGGCCCCGAACATGGCCACGGACAGCAGGAAGCCGATGCCGCTCGACACGCAGAAGATGTCGTTGCGGAACAGGCGCCCCGGGAGGAGGGGCTCGCTGGCCCGCCGCTCCCACCACACGAACACCGCCGCCAGGAGGGCGCCCCCGGCGGCGAGCCCCACGATGACCCCCGAGCCCCACGGGTACTCGCTCCCGCCCCACACCGTCACCAGGAGCAGGGCGCTGACCGAGGCCACCAGCAGGAGGGTCCCCAGGTAGTCGACGCGGTGGGGCAGGCGCCGGTAGGGCAGGCGCAGGACCACCGAGGTGACAAGGAGGGCCACCACCCCGATGGGCAGGTTGATGTAGAAGACCCACCGCCAGCTGAGGTGCTGGGTGAAGAGGCCGCCCACGAGGGGCCCGATGACGCTGGCCACGGCGAAGACGCCGCCGAAGTACCCCTGGTAGCGACCCCGCTCGCGGGGCGAGACGATGTCGCCGATGATGGCCATGGCCAGGGCGATGAGCCCGCCCGCCCCCACCCCCTGGACGCCGCGGCACACGATGAGCTCGTTCATGTTCTGTGCCAGCCCCGACAGGGCCGAGCCCACCAGGAAGACCACGATGGCGATCTGGAAGATCCCCTTGCGCCCGTAGAGGTCGGAGAGCTTGCCGTACAGGGGCGTGGTGATCGTCGAGGCCAGGAGGTAGGCGGTCACCACCCACTGGAGGTGGTCGGTCCCGTGCAGGTTGGCCACGATGGTGGGGAGGGCCGTGGCCACGATGGTCTGGTCCAGGGCGGCCAGGAGCATCCCCAGCATGAGGCCGCTGAACACCACCATGACCTGGCGGTGGGTGAGGGGGGCCGCCCCTCCCCCCTGCCGTGGGGCCCCGGCGGAGGCGTCGACGTCGGCCGGGGCGACGTCGGCCGGGGCGGGTCCCTCCCGCACGAGCCGCAGGCGAGGCCGGTCCGTCCCGCCCACGTCGTCGGAGCGCCGGGCGCTCACGCACCACCTCCGGGGGGCTCCTCGCCGCGGCCGGGCCCGGGGGCGCCGTGGGTGGCCGGGGGCAGGTCGTCGGCCAGCCGGACCAGGGCCGAGGTGATGGCGACCCGCTGGGCCGGGCTCCACCCCCGCAGGGCCTGGTGCAGGACGTCGCGCCGGGACTGCCGCACGGCGTCGAGCACGGCCCTCCCCCGCGCCGACAGGGCCAGGAGGCACGCCCGGCCGTCGCCCGGATCGGGTTCCCGGGTGACCAGCCCCCCCTCGACCAGCTGGCGCACCTGCCGGCTGACGGTCGAGAGGTCGAGCTCGAGCAGGACGGCCAGGTCCGACAGGCGCACGGCCGCCCCGCACTCGTCGAGGCGGTGCAGGACCCAGTAGCCGGAGCGGTCGACGTGCTCGCCCTCGGCCAGGGCGTGGGCGGGGACGCCCAGCCGGAGGATGGCCCGCCCCACCAGGGTGAGGGCCCGCTCGAGGTGGTCGACGGCGTCGTCGTCGCCTCCCCCCGCCGGCCCCGGACGGGCCGCGCCGGGGAGGGCCGAGGCGAGCGACGGGGCGGGATCGAGGGGCATGGGGACGATCGAGTCGAGCGGTGGCGGTGCGCTACCTGCTTGCTACAACCAAGTATCCACGGCGGCCCAGGCCGTCGCAAGTCGGCCGACCCGGCTACGGAGCCCGGCCGCCCTCGGGGCGATGGAGGAGGAAGGTCCCGGTGGACCGGCTGAGGAGGAGTCCCTGGTCGTCGCGGGTGGTGGCCTCGGCGTAGGCGACCTGGCGGGCCATGCGCACCACCTCGCCCCGCACCGCCACCGACTCCCCCGCCCGGGCCGGGCGCATGGTCTCGACCTTCATCTCGAGGGTGCCCCGGGTGCGGTCCCGGCCCGCCAGGGCGGCGTTGATGGCGAAGTTCATGGCCGCGTCCAGGACCAGGGCGTGGATCCCGGCCTGGACGGTGCCGTGGGGGTTGCAGGCCAGCGCCGTGGGGGTCCAGGTCGCCGCCGCCCAGCCCAGGTCCTCGCCGTCCACCCCGTAGGCGGTGAAGGAGGCCCCCACCGCCCCGATGACCTCCATGCCCCCGTCGCCCAGCCACCGGTCCATGTCCTTGGGCCGGTCCCGGTGGCGGTCCTCGGGGCGGCCCCGGGAGGGGTCCTCGGCGTCGTCCACGAGGGTGCACGGTAGCCCCCGGCGTGCGACCCCCCGTCCCGAGGGGCACCGTCCCAGGCCGGGCCGGTCACCGCGGGTTGACCGCTACGCTGCCCATGGGCCACGATCTTGACCGATCGGTCAGTTTCGCCGACAGGCCGGGAGGCGCCACCGCGGGGCCGCCGGACCAGGAAGGAGCTGCAGCCATGACCACCGCCGTCATCGTCGACGCCGTCCGCACCCCCGGGGGTCGCCGCAACGGCAAGCTGCGGGGCTGGCACGCCGTCGACCTCGCCGCCGAGCCCCTCCGGGCGCTGGTGGAGCGCAACGACCTCGATCCCGCCCTGGTCGACGACGTGATCATGGGCTGCGTCATGCAGGTGGGCGAGCAGGCCGTCAACGTGGGCCGCAACGCCGTGCTGGCCGCCGGCTACCCCGAGTCGGTCCCCTCCACCACCATCGACCGCCAGTGCGGGTCCTCCCAGCAGGCCCTCCACTTCGCCGCCCAGGGGGTGATGGCCGGCGCCTACGACGTGGTCGTCGCCGCCGGGGTCGAGCACATGACCCACACCCCCATGGGCTCATCGGTGGTGCGCGACCTCGGCTACCCCTTCGGGCCCAAGATGATGGCCCGCTACGCCGAGCGGGGCGGTCTGGTCTCCCAGGGGATCTCGGCCGAGCTCATCGCCGACCAGTGGGGGCTGTCGCGCCAGGACCTCGACGACTTCGGGGCCCGCAGCCAGCAGTGGGCGGCCCGGGCCACGGCCGAGGGCCGCTTCGAGCGCGAGATCCTGCCCCTGGCGGTGAAGGACGACGAGGGGGCCGAGACGGACGAGATCCTCGCCGCCGACGAGGGGGTGCGACCCGACACCACGGCCGAGGTCCTGGGCAACCTCAAGCCCGCCTTCAAGCCCGACGGCAAGGTGACGGCCGGCAACTCCTCCCAGATCACCGACGGCGCCGCCGCCGTCCTCATCATGAGCGAGGAGAAGGCCAACGCCCTGGGGCTCACCCCCCGGGCCCGCTTCCACGCCTTCGCCCTGGCGGGTGTGGACCCGGTGACCATGCTCACCGGCCCCATCCCGGCCACCCGGTCCGTCCTGGAGAAGGCCAAGATGTCGATCGACGACATCGACCTGGTGGAGATCAACGAGGCCTTCGCCTCGGTGGTCCTGGCCTGGGAGAAGGAGCTGCACCCCGACATGGCCCGGGTCAACGTGAACGGCGGGGCCATCGCCCTGGGCCACCCCCTGGGCTGCTCGGGGGTCAAGCTCATGACCACGCTGGTCAACGAGCTCGAGCGCAGCGGCGGCCGCTACGGCCTGGAGACCATGTGCGAGGGCGGGGGCATGGCCAACGCCACCGTCATCGAGCGCCTGGGCTGACCCGGGCGCCGGCCTCAGCGGTAGCGGGTGGCCACCACGAAGCCGCCGGCGATGAGGACGATCCCCCCCACCAGGTACCAGTTGCTGGGCCCGGCCGGGAGGACGTTGAAGTAGTTGAGGACGATCATGAGCGCCCCCACCACGAGCAGCACGAGGATGAGCGGGCCCATCCACTTGGGGCTGACCTTGACCGCCCGGGGGATGGGGGGGGTGTAGCGCCCGCTGGCGGTGGGGGGCCGGGCCACGGCCCGCCCCGTGGCCCGCCCGGCGGAGCGGTTCTTGCGGGTGGCGCTGCCCGGGCCCTGCTTGCTCGGCATGGACCCGAGGATAGCCAGGGCGGGGCCGCCCGGCCCGGCCCCGGGGCCCCGCTGCCCGAGCCCGGCGGGACCGGGGGGGACGGGCGGGGCCGTTACAGTCGGACGGCGTGGGCCCCCGGGTGCTCCTGATCGACAACTACGACTCGTTCACCTACAACCTCGTTCAGGAGCTGGGCGAGCTCGGGGCCGATCCGGTGGTGGCCCGCAACGACGCCATCGACGTGGCCGGCATCCGCGCCCTCGGACCCGACGGGGTCATCATCAGTCCCGGTCCGGGCCGTCCCGAGGACGGCGGGGTGAGCATGGCCGTCGTGGCCGAGCTGGGGGGGGAGGTCCCCATCCTCGGGGTGTGCCTGGGCCACCAGTGCATCGGCCAGGTCTTCGGGGGCCGGGTCGTCCCCGCCCCCGAGCTCATGCACGGGAAGACCTCGGCCGTGCACCACGCCGGGCAGGGCGTCCTGGCCGGGCTCCCCGATCCGTTCGAGGCGACCCGCTACCACTCGCTCGTGGTCGAGCGCGACGGGCTCCCCATCGTGCTCGAGATCACGGCCGAGACGGCCGACGGGGTCATCATGGGGCTGCGCCACCGGCGGCTCCCCATCGAGGGGGTGCAGTTCCACCCCGAGTCCATCCTCACCCCGACCGGTCCCGCGCTGCTCGCCAACTTCCTCCGGGCCCTGGCCGCCCGCTGACCGACGCCGGCCCGGGCCACCCCGGTCCCTAGTGCCGCTGGTGGTTCCCGCCCCCACCACCGGTGCCGGTGTTGCCCGTGCTCCCGGTGTTGCCGCTCGTGGTGGAGGTGGTCGACCCGTTCGACCCGCACCCCGACAGGCTGCCCACGGTGATCTGGATCTGCTGCGTGGGCGCCACCGACACACCCCCGTTGGGCGACTGGGCCACCACCACGCCGTCCTGGGAGGGGTCCTGGGTGCTCTGGCAGTACTGGAGGATGTTGGTGAGGTTGGCTCCCTGCAGGGCGCTGATGGCAGCGCTCGGGGTCTTGCCCATGACGTCGGGCACCGTCACCTGGGAGGGCCCCGTCGACACCACCAGGTTGACCACCGTGCCGAGCGGCTCCTGGGTCCCCGGGGCCGGGCTGGTGGTGATGACCGAGCCCGAGGACACGCTCTGGGAGGGCTCCCGGGTGACGGACCCGCAACTGAAGCCAGCCTGGTCCAGGTTGTTGCACGCCGTGGTCTCGGGGAGGGTGCCGACGTCGGGCACCGACGCCGTGGTGGGTGCCGTGGTGATCACCACGGTGCCGCCCGGCGGGAGGGTGCCGCCGGTGGGGCTCTGCTGGCACACGATGTTCTGCTGGGTGCAGGTCTTGGAGGTCTGGACCACCGGCTTGAGCTTGAGGGCGGTGAGCTCGCTCTTGGCGGCCGAGACCGACTGGTTCACCAGGTCGGTGGGCACGTGGACAGGCGGCCCCTGGCTGCCGGTGACGATCGTGACCGTGGCCCCCTTCTTGACCGAGGTCCCCCCGGCCGGCTCGGTCCTGATCACCTGGGTCTCCTCGACGGTGGTGGCCGAGGGATCGGCGACGAGCTTCACGTGGAGGCCCTTCCCCTTGAGGGTGGCCTCCGCCTGGGTGACGGTGTGGTTGGCCACGTTGGGGACGGTGACGGTGGAACTCGAGGTGCCCACGTGCCACCAGCCCAGGGAGTTCCCCAGGAGGACGATGACCACGGCCAGGGCCACCAGGAGGACGCCAAGGATCCCGGCGTAGACGCGGGTGCGACTGGGGGGCTCGTCGGGGGCGAAGCCGTCGGCCGCCCCCACCGGGGCCAGCGTCTGGGTCCTCCCGCTCACGGCCCCCACGGCCTGGGTGGCGCCGACCACGGGGTGCTGGCCGGTGGCGGGCGAGGCGGCGCGCACGGCGCGCCCCTCCCGGAAGTACTGGAGGTCCTTGGCCAGGTCCTCGCCCGTGGCGTAGCGGTGGTCGGGGGACTTGGCCAGGCACTTGAGGATGATGGCCTCGAGGTCGGGGGGGATGCCGGGGTTGATGTCGCGGGGGCGGGGGGGGTGCTCGCGCACGTGCTTCGAGGCCACCGCCACCGGGGTGTCGCCCAGGAAGGGGGGGCGCCCCGTGACCATCTCGAAGATGACCACCCCGAGCGAGTAGATGTCGCTCCTGGCGTCCACCCCCATGCCCTCGGCCTGCTCCGGGGAGAAGTAGGTGGCCGTGCCCATCACCGCCCCGGTCTGGGTCAGGCTCTCCTCGGTGTTCACCGCCCGGGCGATGCCGAAGTCGGTGACCTTGATGACGCCCTCCTCGGTGATGAGGACGTTGCCGGGCTTGACGTCGCGGTGCACGACCCCGTGGCGGTGGGCGTAGGAGAGGGCCAGGGCCACGTCCGACCCGATCTCGGCCGCCCGGTCGGGGTGGAGGGGGCCGGCCGTGCGCAGGATGGAGGACAGGGCCCGGCCGTCCACGAACTCCATGACGATGAAGTAGGTGCCGCCGTCCTCGCCCCAGTCGAAGACGGGGACGATGTGGGGGTCCGAGAGATTGGCGGCGGCCTGGGCCTCGCGGCGGAAGCGCTCCACGAAGGAGCGGTCCACCGACAGCTCGGGGAAGAGCACCTTCAGGGCCACGGGGCGGTCGAGGAGCTGGTCGTGGGCCCGGTACACCTCGGCCATCCCCCCCCGGGCCACCAGGTGGGACAGCTCGTAGCGCCCAGAGAGGACCCGCGGCGTCTTGGTGGGCTCCATGCGGGTCAAAGCCTAGGGCTGGCCGGATCGACGGCAGGAACGGGCACAGGACCTCTCCAGGGGGACGTGGGGGGGATCGGGGGTCGGCCTCCCGGGACGGGCCCGGGTCGGTGGGTGTGGACCACGGGGTCGGCCGTGGGCACGGGGGGGCTCACAGGTTCGGCCCTCGGCGCCGGCCGGGGGCTCACTGGCCCGCCGCCAGGGCGTCGGCGAGCATCTTCTTCACGATGGGACCAGCCACCAGGGCGCCGGTCTCGTCCCGTGGCTGGTTGGGCATGGCCACGGCGATGGCCACCTTGGGGGCCGAGGCCGGGGCGAAGGCGATCATCCAGTCGGTGGTCAGGCTGTTGAGCAGGCCCACCTGGGCCGTCCCCGTCTTGGCCGCCACCTGCTCCGAGGCCGGGAAGCCGTCACCGGCGGCGGTGCCCACCTTGACCACGTTCTCCATGAGGCCGGTGATGGCCGCCGCCGTGGCCTGCGAGGTGGCCACGTGCCAGGGTTTGGGCTGGTAGCGCTCCACCAGGTTGTTCTGGGAGTCGTGGATCTCGTACATGACGTGGGGGGTCATGACCACCCCGCCGTTGGCGATCCCCTCTGCCACCATGGCCATCTGGAGAGGACTAGCGATGGTGCAGTCCTGGCCGATGGAGGAGTACGCCAGGAAGACCTGATGACCTCCCCAGCAGCTGGCCTGGAGGAAGTCGGACACCTCGTAGGGGCTGGGGGTGAGGTCGATGGGGGGCTGCTGGTTGAAGCCGAAGGACTGGGCCTCGGCCTGCATGCCGGTGGCCCCGATCCTGGTGCCCAGGATGGCGTAGCCCGGGTCGCACGAGGGGGGCAGCATCTCGGCGATGGTGCCACCGCACGGGACGTCGCCGTCGTTGCACAACGGAGCACCCACACCCTGGCCCTCGAAGTACCCGCCCGGGATGCAGCTGAAGACGGGGATGGGGGTGGTCACCAGCTTGGGGGCGTACGTGTAGGCGGCGGCCGTGGTCACCACCTTGAAGGTCGAGCCCGGGGGGAAGTGGTCCTGGTAGGCGAGCGAGGTCAGGGGCGTGAAGTCGGTGCCGGGGACGTCGGTGTTGTCGGCCGTCCAGGCGCTGTCCTCCTCGGCCGTGCTGTTGGCGGCCAGGGGGTTGGGGTCGTAGGTGGGGTTGGCGTACATGGCGAGGACGGCCCCCGTCGAGGGGTCGAGCATGACGATGGCCCCGTTGCGCCCCCCCAGGGCCTGCTGGGCGTCCCGTTGGAGCGTGGTGGAGACGGTGAGGGTGACGTTGTCGGTGACCACCGGGGTCGTGAGCAGGTCACCGATGGTCTTGACGGGCCGGTTGTGGGCGGTGAGGTCGGCGCCGTAGACCTCCTCCACCCCGGTGGAGCCCTTGTCGAAGGACAGGAACCCGGTGATCTGGGCGAAGAGGGGGCCGAGGGGATACTGGCGCTCGTACTTGAAGTACGAGCCCTTCTGGGTGCGCACCGACTGGGCGAGCACCACCCCGTCGGCGCTCTGGATGATCCCCCGGGGCTGGTCGTAGGTCTGGACGGCGTTGGCGGGGTTGCTCGAGGAGGTGGCGTACTGCTTGGCCTTGACCACCTCGATGTTGTTGAGCTGGAGGAACAGCACCACGAAGCACAGCACCATGGCCGCCCCCAGCCAGGTGATGCGCCGGCTCATGCCCGCACCCCGGCGGTCACGAGGTCGAGCGGGAGCGCAGCCGGGGTCGAGGGGGCCCGGGGCGGCGGCCCCAGCCCCGCCACGCTGGTGGAGGTGGTCCCCGAGGGGGGGACGGTCGGGACGGTGGAGGACGACCCGCACGAGGTGGGGGCGCCCTCGAGGCTGCACGGCTCGGAGACCAACCCGTTCACGTAGTTCTCGGCCGCCTTCAGGGACGGCTCCTCCACCCCGTTGCGCAGGGGCGCCACGTCGAAGGAGGGGACCTGGTCGACGGTGAGGGCGTAGCGGCGCACGATCTTGGGCCGGATGCCGACGAAGCCGCCCCGCCTGCCCTGGTAGATCACGACCGACTGGTGGTCGACGGCCACGAAGTAGGAGCTGTCCACGTACCAGCGGATCACCGCGTACCCGGCGTAGACAACCCCCCCGAACAGCAGCACGAAGAGGATCACCCGGAAGGTGATGCGGCGGGGGACGTGGGGGCGGGGCCGGTGCTCGGTCCGGTCCGGGGCCCGGATGACCCTGGTCGGGGCCCCGGCCCGGCCCACCACGCTGGTCACCCCGGTGGCGTCGGCGGCGGGCGCCGCCTCGATGGGGCGGGGCACGGCCGCCGGGGTAGGGGGCGGCGGGGCCGTGCGCACGCCACCCGCGGTGGCCAGGGCGGTTGCAGCCGGGGCGGTGGCCAGGACCACGCCTCCGGTGCCGGACCCCGAGACCGCGGGCGCCGCCCCGGCCGGAGTGACCCAGCGATCGGCGCCGTCGCCCGCCACCACGGGGCGCTCCCCCACCACCACGTCCAGGACGACGACGGTGACGTTGTCGTTCCCACCCGCCTCGTTGGCCAGTGCCACCAGCGACTCCGCTGCCAGCTGGGGGTCACGGGCGCCGACCAGGACCTCCTCGAGGTGGTCGTCGGCGACCTCGTTGGTGAGGCCGTCGGAGCACAGCAGGAACCGGTCGCCCTCCTCGGGCACGAACTCCCACACATCCACATCCACGTCCGGGGACACCCCGAGGGCCCGGGTGAGGATGTGGCGCTGGGGATGGATCGAGGCCTCCTGCTCGGACAGCTCACCCCGGGCCACCAGCTCCTCGGCCACGGAGTGGTCCGTCGAGACCTGGGAGAGGTGCCCCGCCCGCAGCCGGTAGGCGCGGGAATCGCCCACGTTGGCCACCACCAGGCGGTCTCCCTCGGGGGTGTCGATGAGGGCGGCGGCGATGAGGGTGGTCCCCATGCCCCGCAGGGCGGGCTCGGCCCGGGAGCGCTCCCACACCGCCTCGTTGGCGTGCTGGACGGCCTCGATGAGCCCGTCCACGCTGGGCGCCCGGGCGAAGCCGGCCCGCAGGGCGTCCACGGCCGTGCGAGCGGCGATCTCGCCGCCGACGTGGCCTCCCATGCCGTCGGCCACGGCGAAGAGGGTCAGGCTCTCGAGGGCGAAGTCCTCGTTGACCTTCCGTACCCGGCCGACGTCGGTGGCCGATCCCGACCGCAGGACGGTCAACGGCGCTCCCGCTGCCCCGCGGACCCCGGCGTGGCCCAGCCGGTGGTCATCGGGTCACCTCGAACACGGTCCCGCCCACCTGGAGGAGGTCCCCCTTGCCCAGCTTCATGGTGGAGCCGATCCTCTCGGCGTTGACCCAGGTACCGTTGGTCGAGCCCAGGTCCTCGACCCACAGGGACCCGTTCTGGCGGTAGAGGCGGGCGTGGATGCTCGAAGTGTAGGAGTCGTCGACCCGCACACCGCACCCCGCAGCCCGGCCCATGGTGACCTCGTCGGCCAGGTCGAAGATCTGCCCCCGCCGGTCGGCCGGTTCGAGGACCTTGAGCTGCAACCGCCCGGAGCGGGGGCGGCGGTCCCCCTGGGCCCCCGGAGTGGCGCCGACCACCATCTCGGCCGCGTTCCCCCGCACCCTGGGGGGCCGGACCTCGACCCAGACGGCCCGCATGACCCGCAGGAAGAAAAGCCAGATGAGGGCCACGACCAGGATCTCCAGGGCCCGCAGGAGATTCTGGTTGTCGAGCGAGGTGAGCAGCAGCGGCGGGGGGGAGGGGGGGAACACGGAGGCGATGGGTCAGGAGGTCTCGAATCGGATGCTGGTGGTTCCCACCGTGATCTCGTCGCCGTCCTCGAGGGGACGCTCCCGGATGGGGACGCCGTTCACCCTGGTGCCGTTGGTCGAGCGGAGATCGGCCACGATGACCTCGCTCCCCCGGCGGCGGATCTCGGCGTGGCGACGGCTCACGTTGGGGTCACTGAGGACGATGGTGCACTCGGGGAGCCGACCGATATCGATGTTCTCCGCCCCGAGCACCACCCTGGTCCCGTCGGGGAGCACCAGCGAGGCGGCGGACATCCCGTCGGGACCCTCACGGAATTCTGCGAAGACCCGGTACCGTCCCGTCCGCATCTTGTCGTCCCGGTGGATCTCCACCTCCACCGGACCGATGAACCCGTACCCCTCGGCCCGGGCGTGCTCGCGGGCGGCGTCGCCGAGCTCCCGGGCCAGCACGTCGGCGAAGCTGCGGAAACGCTCGGCGTCCTGAGGGGAGAGGGTGACGGCGAAGGCATTGGGCGCGATGAGGCCCCGCACTCCCACCCGGCGTTGGAGGTCCATCTCCCGGCTGAGGCGGCGGGCGATCTCCACCGGCTGGATCCCGCCACGCAGGGCCTTGGAGAAGGCACCTTCCACCAGACGCTCGAGGCGCTGCTCGAACTGTTGGAGTCCCATCGTGGTGGCCAATGCTACCGGGGCCCCGTCCAGGGCCGGGGTTGGGGGGGCGTCAGCCGAGATGAAAGCACATGGAATAGCGCACCTGGGCGTCGGGTCTACCCCGTAACGCGGGCGCGCCGCCACTGATCGCAGCCGGAGGTCGGAGCCGCCCCCACCCCTCACCTTGAGGAGGGGCCGGACCACGTCGGGTAACGTGACCAGGTCGCTCGGGCGAGTGGCGGAATTGGCAGACGCGCAGGATTCAGGTTCCTGTGTCCGAAAGGATGTGGGGGTTCAAGTCCCCCCTCGCCCACCAGGGGGTGTCGACAAAATGGTGCCTGTCTTGTCGACATAACCCAAGGCCGTCGTCGTTCCAGGCCGGTGAACGCTGCTTCTGGCCGACACCCAGAGCCCCGCGAGGCAAAAGGTGGGCTACCGGGGGATGACGCTCAGGCGCCCGGGCGGCGATGGCGCGGCGCCACAGACATTTAGGCGCGCCGAAGCTTCGTTTGCTGACAGACGAGGTGGGAGCCCGGAGACTCGACTACGCCGAAATGGGTGGGTCGGGCGGATTCGTGACCCTCGACGGGGGCATTTGATGGTCGCGCACCGACATGGTTCGCCTGCGAGCACGGGACTTCGGGCCTTCGGAGGTTGCGCGCTCCATTGACTTCCTGAAGGCGTCGATCTTGCGGACGTTTGCGGCGAGGACGAGGAAGGCTACGAAGATGCTCTGGGCGCCGACGCCGCGCACCCGGCGCCGCTGGGGGTCGGCCAGGGCGCTGTAGGCACCGTCCTTCAGGTAGCCGTTCATGCCCTCGATGGGGCTGCGCAGCCCATGGTACGTCGTCTCCCACTCAGGGCTTCCGTACAGCAGCTCCTGGCGCAGCTTGGCGACCGGTCCCGCCCCGGGCCCGATGGTGACCGATCCCTGGGTGCAGCACAGAGGGGGTTCGGCTCGGAGCAGCCTGTCGGGCTCCACCCGCACCGTGACCCTCCCGTCGTGGCGAAGTGACGCAGGGCGCAGTGGGCAGGCCACCTTGGCCTTGGGTCCGAGGGCCGGGCACATCCAGCGGCCGTAGCCGTCGGCGTCGACACCCTGCTTGCGCAAGGCCACGTAGTGGCGGCGCTCCTCGATCCGGGCCCGCCACGTCGGTTCGTCGATCAGGCCCCTGCGGAGGTCGGTGGTGGCATTGCGCAGCGCTTCAGGAATGCTCGGGCTGTAGAAGGCACCCTCGATGAACAGGAACCCCTGCATCTCCCCCATGACCCCGAGGTGGTCCTCGGCGTAGTCGAGGACCACAGAGTACCCGAGGGCGCGCACAGGGTAGGCGAAGTTCTCCGGCTTGGCGTCGGTGTAGGCCCGGTCGGCGGCCAGATAGGCGGCGGGGTGCCCCCTATCTTCCACCAGGTTCTGCAGCGCCCTGACCGCCTGGAGTCCGGGCTCGTGCCCCGGCTTGTGCAGCGGCGCCATGGCCACCACGAGAGTCGGGACGTGGTCGTCCTCCTTGGGCCTGTCGGGCCCCATGACCACGAGGGTCGCCTCGTAGGCGTGGATGGTGATGCCGCTCAAGCGGGGGGCGTTCTCGTCGTCGGAGGCCCTGGGCGTGCGTCTGTAGAGCCCGGCGTCGGGATCCGCCGAGTGGAATTCGGGTGGCGAGTCCCTCCTCCACTTCTCGCCGCGCCGAGGTCGGGAGGGCCGAGCGAACGCCGGGACGGCGGTGGCGTCCACCGCGGCCGATCCCTTCCATCGACGCCGAAAGTCTCGGGGCAGGAGCTTGATGCTCTCCTCGATGACGGCGTTGATGAACCACCGCAGGCGGTCGTAGCGAAGGGCCAGACCCTCGTGGCCGATCTGCTCCAGCCTGGTGGCGACGGCGTTCTGGAACGCCTCGTCGGACAGTCGCTTGTTCTTCGGGAGAGGTGAAGGGTCCATCAGGGCGACGAGCGCGGCGAACCGGCGCCGCACAGCTTGGTACCGGGCCTTCTCGGCCAAGCCCTTGCTCGACATCGGCCCGGGAGTGTGCGGGATAGCGGGCTCTTTGATCCCGAGGCGGCTGCGCATGGTCGGGCTGATCTGAAAGTACAAGATGTCGCTGAACACCGAATGCAGAAGTGGTTGGTTGGAGAAGGCCGCCAGCGCCACGGCCACGATCACAGCTAGATACGGCACGGTCGGCGTTCTCCCGCCGGGGCCCTTGCGCTGCTCGGCCTCCCAGGCCAGGACCTGCTCGGTGACCACCGAGCGCTCGAAGATGTCGAGCACCCTGGCCACGAAGTGATCGGCGAACTGTCGCTGGCCCGTGGCCAGATCGACGATGTCGGCGTCCTCGGCCAGGAGCGCCTCGCTCACGAACCAGCTCCTCTGCGCAGCAGACGCCGGGCCTCGTCGTCGCTGGGAAGCGCCACGAACACGAGGTACTTGGTGAGCTGGGCGGGGAGCACGCCGGCGGCCCGGGCCAGGACGGGGACCGGCACGCCGGCTTCGAGGTGGCGCACGATCCAGGTGATGCGCAAGCGCTCCACGCTCACGGTGTCCCCGCCACTGGTCTGGGAGCAGCGCCCGACGAAGTTCGGGATGTGATGGCGCCGGACACCGTCGCGCTCGGGCAGAAACAGCGGGTGACGCCCCGCCTCCCCGGCCAGGGCCGCGATCTCCTCCTCCCACGGGGAGAGAACCGGTACCAACCTGGGATCACTGTCCCCGATGGGCGGGACGTGAACCGCGATGCCGTCGTCCCCGGTGACAACGTCGGTGCCCACCAAACAGCTCATCTCCTGGGAGCGGAGCCCCGCCCCGAGCCCCATGGCCAGGAGGGCCAGCATGTTGCGCCGCATCTTGGGGGTGGGAAGCGCCCTGGCCATGGAGAGGAGCGCCGTCGTCTCCTTGGGTGAGTAGGGCGGCTTCTGCGCGGTCCGGGGCAGCTCCACCGGCTGGGGAGGGAACAGGTCGGGGTCGACCACCTCGCGGCCGACGGCCCGGAGCTGGGTCCGATAGTTGGTCCTCGTGCCCTTCGCCAGGTGGGCACAGCCCTGCACGATGAACCGGTCGATAGTGCCGGGGCGCAGCAGCACGTCGGGCTCCAAGGCCAGCCCGTGGGTGTCGGCCCACAGGGCCAGCTGGGTCAGGGCGTTCAGAAGGTTGCGGGCCCGCTGGGGAGTGGCCGGCCGCACCGCCTCCGCCCAGGCCCGCACCGGCCCCTCGATACGGGCCCACGTCTCGGGCGGCACTTCGGCCGGGGAGAAGCGGGCGATCAACCCGCTCACGGCGTCGACGTCGTGGAGGGGGGCGCCCCCTCCCGGTCTGCGTAGAACCGGGCCAGGGTGTCCGTCGAGGGGCAGCCCGGCGAAGACGCAGGAAGGACGGCGTCCGCGGGGGCATCAGCACCGGGGCGCGGCCAGTAGAC
>DATJOV010000417.1:0-5735 GCA_035506735.1 Acidimicrobiales bacterium
GCACCGCGTCATGGGCAACGCGTCATGGCAACGCGTCATGGCAACGCGTCATGGGCAACGCGTCATGGCAACGCGTCATGGGCGAGGTGTCATGACACGACGCGTCATGACACGTCGTCGCGGGCGCGGTGCCCGCCCCCAGCACCACGATCACGGCTGCCACGTCCGGCACGTCCGGCACGTCCGCCACGGACGGGCACGACGGGCGCGTTGGGTGGGGGGGCGTTGGGTCGGGGGGCGTCGGGTCGGGGGGTGCCGGCACCGTGGGCGCATCGCACGCGCCGAGTGCGCACCGACACGATGGGCGCGTCGACCCTGGTGACGCGTAACGATCCCATGACGATCGCCGACGGGCGGCGTATCGGGTCGACAGCGCGCGTCGCGGCTCGCTAAGGTCCGCGTCGCATGGGCCCACGACATCGTGCGCGCCCGGCCAGCCCGACCACACCCGTGTCGGCGCGCGTCGGGACACCATCATCCCTGCTGCAGGTGAGCCGGTGGCGCGCCGTGAGGTCGGTGACACGGCTGTGACCAACGTGCACAGGAACACCAAGCACCTCCAGGCGCGCCCGGCGCCACGGCGCGGCGCCCACGGCGCCCCCGCCACCAGGACCGGAACCGATCCTGTGCGCGCCGTGGGCAGCGTCATCCGCTTCTCGTCGCCCCGCCACGCCGTACGACACGAACGCCGGGGGCTGATCCGCCACCCCGCCACCAAGGTGGTGGCCGCTCCCCTGGTCACGGCCGGGATCGTGGCCCTGGACGCGGCCGACCTGGCCACCGCACCCCATTCCCTGGCCGCCACCTCGGCCCAGGGCTCCGCTGCGGCACGGGACCAGTGGTCCACCCCCTTCGTGCACGTGGCCCAGTCCCCCGTGGCGGCGCCGACCACGACCGTGGTCCCACCCGCCATCGTGACCCCCGCGGTCAACACTGCGACCACCCAGACCACGGTCCACTTGTGGCCCACGACCACCAAGGCGCCCGCCCCGCCTGTCCCTCGCAGCCGCTCCGCACCCACCCGAGGGACGCACCACACGACGACGACGTCGGCGAGCCATCCCACGGCGGCGGCAGCGGCAGCGGCCGCCGCCCCCGTACCGCACACGGCCAAGACCATCCCCCTCGGGGTGTACGTCGGCTCGGGCGATCCCTCGGGCGTGGCCCAGTTCGCCGCCACCACGGGGACCCACCCCGTGCTCGCCTCCGACTACCTGCTGTGGAACGACGGCTGGGCCGCCATGGACGGCCAGGGCGGGTCCGAGAGCTGGATGCTCTCGCAGTGGGCCGGCACCGGCTACCGGCTCGTGCTGGGCGTGCCCATGATCCCCGAGGGGACGGGGGCCACCCTGGCCCAGGGCGCCACCGGCGCCTACGACCAGTACTTCACCACCCTGGCCCAGACCCTCGTGGCGGGGGGCGCCGCCAACGCCGTCCTGCGCTTGGGATGGGAGTTCAACGGCACCTGGTACCCCTGGGGCGTGGCCAGCGACACCGACGCCCAGAACTTCGCCGCCTACTGGCGCCAGATCGTCACCACCATGCGCGCCGTCCCCGGGGCCGACTTCAGCTTCGTGTGGAACCCCAACCTGGGTGGCTCGTCGAGCTGGAACCTGGAGGACGCCTATCCGGGGTCGGGCTACGTCGACTACATCGGGGCCGACGTCTACGACGAGTTCTGGGGGACTCCCTTCACCCCGCAGGCCTCGTGGAGCAACGCCGTCAACCAGACCTGGGGTCTCAACTGGCTGGTCAACTTCGCCGCCACCGAGGGCCGGGCCATCGCCATCCCCGAATGGTCGGTCTCGATCCGCAGCGACGGCTACGGCCTGGGCGACGACCCCTACTTCATCGACCAGTTCGCGGCGTGGATCGGGGCCAACGACGTGGGCTTCACGAGCATCTACTCCTACGACGACAGCGCCGCCGGGCAGGACGACGATCTCCTGGGCGGCAGCTTCCCCGACGCCCTGGCCGCCTTCCGCACCGAGTTCGGGTGAGGCTCCCCGAGGCGGGCCGGCGGTGAGCGCCGAGGCGGCCACGACGGCCTCGGGACTGGGTGCGGTGGTGGTGGGCACCGGGTTCGGCTGCTACACCCACGTGCGGGCCCTGCGCCACGCCGGGATCACCGTGCACGCCCTGGTCGGGCGCGACCCCGACAAGACGGCGCACCGGGCCGGGCTCTTCGCCGTCCCCCGGGCCTGCCACTCCCTGGCCGAGGCCATGGCGCTCCCCGGCACCGACCTCGTCACCATCGCCACGCCCCCCCACACCCACGCCGCCCTGGCCCTGGAGGCCATCGCCGCCGGTCGCCACGTCCTGTGCGAGAAGCCCTTCGCCGCCGACGCCGACGAGGCCCGCACCGTGCTGGAGGCGGCCGAGGACGCCGGCGTGGTGCACCTCCTCGGCACCGAGTTCCGCTTCGACACCGGGCAGGCCCTCCTGGCCCGGGCCGTGCACGACGACCTGGTGGGCCGGCCCCGCCTGGCCCTGTGGCTCATGCACGTCCCCATGCTGGCCGACCCCGGGGCCGAGGTCCCGGCCTGGTGGGCCGACGCCGGTGCGGGCGGGGGATGGCTGGGGGCGCACGGCTCGCAGCTCATCGACCAGATCCGGGCGACGGTGGGCGACTTCGAGGGCGTGAGCGCCTCGGTGGTGCACGTGGTGGACCGGCCCATGACCGCCGACGACGGCTTCGTGGTGCACTTCCGGCTGCGCGGCGGCTGCACCGGGGTGCTCCAGAGCACGGCATCGGACCGCGCCGTCGTGGTCGAGACGCGCGTCACGGGGTCGCGTGGCACGGCCTGGATCGAGGGCGTGGGCGCCACCGTGAAGGTGGCCGACGCCACCGGGGTGCGCACCCTCGAGGTGCCCGACGACCTGCGCACGGCGGCGGCCCCGCCCCTGCCCCCCGGGGCGGTGACCACCACCTACGAGCGCATGATCACCTTCGGCGTGGAGTACGGGCCGTACACGGCCCTGGCGGCGGTGCTGCGGGACCGGATCCTGGGCCGCCCCACCAGCGGGCCGGCGCCGGCGACCTTCCGCGACGGCGTGGCCCAGATGGCCGTGCTCGACGCCGTACGGCGCTCGGCCGCCACCGGGGGGACCTGGACCCCGGTCGCACCCACCTGACCCCGACGCCGCCGGCCCGGGCCCAGCGCGGCCCGACAGGCCGGGTGTGACGGCCACGTTGGGTGAGAAGGGTCAAGTTCCCCCACCTGGGTGACGAGGCACACAAGAATGGGTCCCGGCCGCCCCTGTGGCGGCGGGAGGGCGCCGTCGCACCAGGAGGTGTCCATGAGCATCGTCGAGGTCCGCCCCGCGACGAGGCGGCGTCCGTCGCCACCCGTCCTCCCGGTGGGAACCGCCGTGACCGTGCGCAACCGCTACATGGGCACGTGGAGCGCGGGGTTCGTGGTGGTGGCCCACGAGGGCGAGGGCTACCGCATCCGCCGGGCCTCCGACGGTGCCGTCATCGACCAGGTCATCGCCGCCGACGACGTGCGCGAGCCCTACGACCGGTGCGAGCCCTACCTCCTCGAGGCGCCCGACGCCGGCTCGTCCCCAGCGCCCGAGGTGGCCGGTGTCGCCGCCGGGCCCGGGCGCCGCCGCCCCTGAGCCACGAGCGCCCTGTCCTCCCCGCCCCGGCCACGCCGGGCCGGAGCGCCGGGCGGTGACGCCGGGGTCCGGGCCGGCGCCGGTCCCACCCCCGCCACCCCGCGGCGGACGGCGACGAGACCCACGGCCATGCCCAGGAGGGCGGCCGCCAGGAAGGCCGCCGCCGTCACCCCCGTCGGGGCCCGGGGCGCCAACCACTGCAGGCCGTAGCGGGTGCCCACGATCCACACCAGGGACCACCACGGCGGGCGGCGGTAGGTCATGTCGAGGATGAGGAGGAAGGCCCCGACGGCCAGGAAGTAGTAGTTCCACATCGACACCTCGAAGACGAGCCGTGTCGCCAGGCAGGCGAGGACCAGCCCCACCACGGCGACGGGGGCGCGGCGCAGGCGTGCACCGGCCCGCCGCCACACCACGGCCACGATCCCGGCCGACAGGAGGAGGGGAAGGTCGCGGGCCAGGACCAGCTTGCGGTACTCGCCCATGTCGAGCAGGCCGATCACCGAGGGCGTCTTCACCACGCCCGCCCCCTCCACGTAGGTGGCGCTCAGGGCGTGCGTGGTGGCGGCGGGGTCGGCCAGGTAGAAGGGCAGCACCCCGACCGCCCCCACCAGGCCGGTGGCCGCCACCAGGCGCAGGCGACCCCGCCAGTCCGGGGCCAGCGCCACGGCCGGGATGATGGCCAGGAGGGCGAACTGCTTGCACAGCAGGGCCAGCCCGAACAGCACCCCGGCCCACACCCACCGGCGCCGCATGCCCTGGGCGCACGCCGCGGCGCTGAAGCCCACGCTCATGAGGTCCTGGGGATGGAAGCTCTGGGCCACGGCGTCGGTGGTGGCGGGCAGCGCCAGGAGGGTGACCACGAGGAGCAGCTCGCCCACGCCGCCCCCCGCCCCGGCCGCTCCCAGCAACCCGACCGCCCCCACCAGCAGCACGATCCAGCCCACCACGGCCAGCACGGCCTGGGACCGGTACCAGATGGGGTAGCCGGGGTGCGCCGGTGTGCGGCTGGCGCAGGGATCGAGCAGCTTGCTGAAGTAGGCGGCGCCGATGCTCCGGAGGGCGGCCGGGATGGGCTTGTCGTCGCACCACCGGGGCGAACCGACGACGGGCCGGAGCAGCAGGACGAAGGGGGCGGTGAGCAGCGGGTAGCCGGGCGGGTTGGGCACGGCCGTCTCCTCCTCGGCCTGGCGGAGGTGCCCGTGTGAGATGGCGGTGGCGGGGTCGGTGTCGGCGTGGGCGTCGGTCTCACCGGGGTTGGGCCCGCCCCGCACGAAGATGATGCACAGGAACACGGCGCAACTGGCCACGTGGAAGGCCACCCGCCACCGCCTGGGCACGGGTCGGGCCAGCGCCCGTGTCCATCTCCCTCCGTCGCGCTCAGACAGCGCCTACCGTCCCCCCGGGCATCCATCCAGCCTGCCCGGCCCGGACCCGCTCCACCACCCCCCTGGGGTGATCGTGCCGATCAGCACCCCCCGAGCTCGAGGCCCGGCGGGCGGTCCGGCAGCGGAGCCTCAGGCCGGCTTCCGGCTGTGGGCGCCCCGCTTGTGCAGCGACAGGGCCGACCGGGCTGTCCGCCACGTCCCGAGCCAGGAACGCCCGGCCCGTTCGGGGGCGGCGGTGCCCCGACCGGGGCCGGCCGACGCCGTCCCCCAGGCAGGGTCGTTGAACAGGTCGATCCGCCGGGTGTCGGCGAAGACCTGGGACGTGTCCAACCACGGCGACCGACGACCCGAGCCCACGGGCGAAAATGTAGCGGTCACCGTCGGGCCGTCCGCGGATGGCGACGGGTCGGTCGGACACCACCACGACACGGCCGTGCCGTGCCGTGCCGTGGCGGGGGCGATCAGCTGGCCCGGGCCACCCACACGCCCCTGGTCGTCTCGCGCCAGGCGATGCGCGGCGCCATGCGCTCCACCGACGCCATGGCGTCCCCCACGGTGGGCCAGCTGAAGCCGGCGCCGCGGCAGATCACCGAGCAGGTGCGGTCGCCGCGCTGGACCACGACGGCGACCACGTCCTCGGCGGCCGAGATCCGGGAGCGCCGACTCTGGCGCGGGCGTTGAGGTGCGGCGATCGTGGCGTTGGCGGAGCGTCCCATGGCCTGCGTT
>DATJOV010000418.1:0-7690 GCA_035506735.1 Acidimicrobiales bacterium
TGAAGAGGGCCAGCACCCCGCCGGCGGCCAGGGCGGCGGGGTCGATGTCGGCCACCCCCGCCACCGGGGCCGGCGCCAGCCCGGCCAGGCCGGCCAGCTCGGCCAGGGCCGTGGCCGCCTGGGGCAGCACGCCGTGGACGCCGGCGGGACCGTCGGGATAGGGCGCCACCTCGGTCACGATGAACATGGGCGCCGGGCTCACGCCGTGATGCCCCCGTCCACGGCCAGCACGGCCCCGGTGGTGTAGGCCGACTCCTCGGAGGCCAGGAAGGCGATGGCCGCCGCCACCTGCTCGGGCGTGCTGAAGCCCATGCGGCTGGTGATGCGGTGGATGTGCTTGGGGTCGCCTCCCTCGGGCAGGCCGAAGTTGGCCAACAGGGGCGTGTCCACGCCACCGGGGGCCACGGCGTTGACGCGCACGCCCCGACCGGCGTACTCGGTGGCGAGCGCCTTGGTGAACAGGACCACCCCCCCCTTGGAGGCGCAGTAGGCGGCCGAGTAGGCCGCCCCCATGAGTCCCGAGGTCGAGGCCACGTTGACGATGCTCCCGGCGCCGGCCTCGAGCATGGCGGGGAGGACGGCCCGGGCCATGAGGAAGGTGCCGGTGAGGTTGACGGCCAGGATCCGCTCCCACGTGGCCAGCGGCATGTCGGCGGTGTGGGCGAAGGTGCCGATCCCGGCCACGTTGCACAGCACCCCGGGACGGCCCAGGGCGGCGGCGACCTCGGTCACGGCCGCGCCCACGTCGGCCTCGTCGCTCACGTCGCAGTGCCGTCCCACGGCCTCGACCCCGAGGCCGGCCAGGGCGGCCACGGTGGCCTCGAGGTTGTCGTCCACCACGTCGAGGCAGGCCACCGCCGCCCCCTCCGCACCCAGGCGCATGGCCGTGGCCCGCCCGATCCCGGACCCGGCCCCGGTGACCACGGCGGTGACGCCCTCGAAGCGACGCCCCCCGGGCTCCGTCCCGGCCGCGCTCACGAGGCGCTCCCGGCGTCGGCCCAGAGCTGGTCGGTGTAGGTGTCGGTGCCGGGGATGGTGGGGAGGAAGGGCAGGGCGGCCACCACGCGGCCCTTGCCGGCCTCCTCCAGGGCGGCCCGGTGGGCCTGGACCACGGCCCAGGCCTCGGGGGGCGGGCTGTCGAGGAACCACAGGGTCAGCTGGCGCCGGTCGTCGGCCTCGGTGCGGGGGACGTCCCCGGGGGCGTCGATGAGCAGGGGCAGGGGGTCGGCGGCCACGACGAGCCGCACCGGGGTGCCCGGGAGCAGCGACGGGAGGTGCTCGGTGCGCAGCCACGCCTCGTACTCCTCGGGGGTCACGTCCTCGGCCCGGTCGGCGAAGACCGCCACCAGCCCGGCCGAGGGGTGGTCGAGGGCGAGCTCGGCCGGGAGGCCGTCGGGGTCGCGCCCGTGCTCCCAGGCGTAGCGGTACAGGAGGGTGTGGATGTGGTCGCGCTCGGCGAACATGCGGCCCGCCTTGTGCAGGGCCACGACCTGGTCGACGGCCCAGCGGTTCCACACGTCGTGGTAGCCGTCGAGCACCCAGTACAGGGCCAGGTAGCTGCCGGCGGCGGGCTCGCCCGTGACGGCCGAGGGGTCCGGGTCGCGCAGGGCCTTGAGCTCGGCCGTGGCCACGAAGCGCTTGCCGGCGAACTGGTAGGGGCCGATCATGCAGCCCGAGTAGAAGTGGTCCCGCTCGTACCAGCGGTTGTAGGCCACCTCGTGTCCCCGCCTGGGCTCGACCAGGGTGAAGAGCATGGAGCCGAGCTTGATGGGCTCCGCCCCGGCCACGATGGGGTGCTGGCGGGGGGGCCGGGGGGGCCGCTCGGTGGCGGCCCCGTTCGGATCGGATGTGGTCATCTGCTCAGCTGCTCCTTGGTCTCGTCGATCGTGGCGGCGCCGTCCCGGGCCGACTCGAGCTGCGCCGCCCTCCGGGCCAGGGCCGCCTTGTCCACCTTGGCCATGGCCGTGAGGGGGAGGGCGGGCACGAGGTGCAGCCGGTCGGGGGCCTTGTAGTCGGCCAGCGTGGTCCGGCAGTGGGCCCGCAGCGCATCGAGCTCCGGGGTGGGGACCCCGGGGACGGGGACCACGAAGGCGGACCCGATCTCCCCCAGCACGGGGTCGGGCACGCCCACCACGGCCACCTCGCCCACGCCCGGCGCCGCCCCCAGCACGCCCTCCACCTCGGCCGGGTACACGTTGTAGCCACCCCGGATGTACATCTCCGACACCCGCCCCACCAGGCGCAGGTTGCCGTCCTCGTCCAGCCGGCCGAGATCGCCCGTGGTCACCCAGCCCCGGTCGTCGAGGACGGCGGCGGAGGCGGCCGCGTCCACCACGGGGCCCCCCGCCCCGAGGTCTCCCACGTAGCCCCGCATCACCGCCCCCGAGCGCAGGCGCACCCGCCCCACGGTCCCCGGCGCCGCCGGGGCGCCGTCCTCGCCCACCAGGGCCAGCCCGACGCCGGGCACGGGCCGCCCCACCGTGGCCGCCACCACCTCGACCGGGTCGTCCGGGGCGGTGCCCGTCCCCAGGCAGGACTCCGTCGAGGTGTAGCGCACCACCACCGGACATCGAAGTCGCTGGCGCAGGGCGTGCACAAGCTCGGGAGGGACCCGGGCCGCCCCCGTGCCCACGATGCGGAGGTGGGGCAGCTCGATGCCGACGAGGTCGGGGTGGGCCAGCACCAGGGCCCACTGGGTGGGGACGCCCTGCCCCACGGTGACGGCCTCGGTGGCGAGGAGCTCGACGGCCGAGGCCGCCGACCAGGGCTGGGGGGTGATGACGGTGGTGACGCCGTGGGCGATCTCGTCCCAGGCCCGCGTCATGTACCCCACGTGGGCGAAGGGCAGGGGCGACAGGCGCCGGTCGCCGGGGCGGGACAGCACGTCGGTGCCGGCGGCGACGGCACGGAGGTTGGCGTGGTCGAAGACCGCCCCCTTGGGGACCCCGGTCGACCCGCTCGTCCACACCACGGCCACGGGGCGGTGCTCGTCGGGAGGCGGGGTGGCCAGGACGGGGCCGGCCGCCCCCGCCGCGGCGGCCACGACGGCCCCGGCCCCGGCGGCGGCGGCCTCGGCCCGGGACAGCACCCGTCCCGCCCCGGGTGGCACGGGGCGGTCGCCCAGGGCCACGCTGTCGACCACGGTCACGGCCGGGCGCACCCGGGCCGTGATGGAGGCCTGCTCGGCCGGGCCCAAGCGCAGGTTCACCCCGGTGGTGACCGCCCCCAGTCGGACGGCGGCCTGGTAGCACACGGCGTAGTCGATGGACGAGGGCAGGAGCAGGCAGACGACGTCGCCCGGGCCCACCCCCTCGGCCGCCAGCAGGGCGGCCACGCCGCCGGCGGCCGCCTCCCACTGGCCGAAGGTGAGCCGGCGACGGCCGTCGGGGCCGGTGGCCACCACCCCCCCGGCGCCCGGTTCGGCCATCTCGACGTAGGCCTCCACCTGCCCGTTCACGTCGGCGGCGGCGCGCAGGAGCCCGTCGACGGTGACGTGGTCCCCCCCGATCTGACGGACCGTCATAGCGGCGTGATGGTACCAGCGGGGCCTGTGCACGCCCCCGGGCCGGGACGCCAACATGGCGGGGTGCAGATCCATCTCGTCGACGGGACCTACGAGCTGTTCCGCCACTTCTACGGCGCCCCGCCCCGCACCGGCGAGGGTGGCGGGGAGGTCGGTGCCGTCCGGGGTGTGCTCCAGTCGGTCCTGTCCATGCTGGCCGACGGCGCCACCCACGTGGGGGTGGCCACCGACCACGTCATCGAGTCCTTCCGCAACGACCTGTGGCCCGGCTACAAGACGGGGGCGGGCGTCCCCGAGCTCCTCATGGCCCAGTTCCCCCTCCTCGAGACGGCGCTCGAGGCCCTGGGGGTGGGCCTGTGGGCCATGGTCGACCTCGAGGCCGACGACGCCCTGGCCTCCGCTGCGGCGGTGGCGGCCGAGGACCGCAGCGTCACCCGCGTGCTCATCTGCACGCCCGACAAGGACCTGGCCCAGTGCGTGGTGGGGACCCGCGTGGTCCAGCTCGACCGGCGCAAGGACGTCGTGACGGACGAGGCGGGGGTCCGCCAGCGCTACGGGGTGGCGCCGGCCTCGATCCCCGACTGGCTGGCCCTGGTGGGCGACAGCGCCGACGGGTTCCCCGGGCTGGCGGGGTGGGGCAAGCAGTCGGCGGCGGCCGTGCTGGCGCACTACGGGCACCTGGAGGACATCCCCCACCGCGCCGACGACTGGGAGCCCGAACTGCGCCGGCGCGTCCGCAGCGCCCCCCGGTTGGCGCAGCGCCTGGCCGAGGACACCGAACTGGCGCTGGTGTTCCGGGACCTGGCCACCCTCCGGGTCGACCGCGCCCTGCTGGGTGCCGTCGAGGACCTGCGCTGGCGCGGCCCCACGTCGGGGTTCGACGACGTGGCCCGGTTCCTGCGCGAGCCGGCCCTGGCCCGGCGGGCCGGCGCCCTCGCCGCCGGGCGGTGACGACGCCGCACCCTGCGGCTACGTTGCACGCCATGACCGGGGGACAGCCGTGACCGCCACCGCCGCGGACCAGGGCGCGCTCGGCTTCCCCGAGGGGTTCCTGTGGGGGACGGCCACCTCGGCCCACCAGATCGAAGGTGGCAACGTCAACAACGACTGGTGGGTGTGGGAGCACACCGAGGGGTCGGGCTGCGTCGAATCGAGCGGCGACGCCTGCGACGCCTGGCACCGCTGGCCCGAGGACGTGGGCATCGTGGCCGACCTGGGCCTGGGGGCGTACCGGTTCTCGGTCGAATGGTGCCGGATCGAGCCGGCCGAGGGCGAGTTCTCCCTCGCCGCCCTGGACCACTACCGCCGCATGTGCGCCGCCTGCCACGAGCGGGGCGTGGCGCCGGTGCTGACCTTCCACCACTTCAGCACCCCCAGCTGGCTGGTGGCCCGGGGGGGGTGGGAGGCGCCCGACGCCCCGGAGCGCTTCGCCCGCTACGTGGCGCGCACCGTGGCCCACCTGGGGGACCTCATCGGCTGGGCCTGCACCCTGAACGAGCCCAATGTGGTGGCGGTGCTCGGGTACACCGTGGGCATCTACCCCCCCGGGCTCAAGGACGAGTACGCCCGCCACTTCGCCGTGAACGAGGCCCTCGTCCGGGCCCACCGCCTGGCGGTCGAGGCCCTGCGGGCCGGGCCGGGGCGATTCCCGGTGGGGATCACCCTGTCCATGGAGGAGCTGGTGGCGGGCGAGGGGGGCCAGGGCACCCGTGACGCGGCCGAGCAGATCCTCGAGAACACCTTCCTCGACGCCACCGAGGGCGACGACTTCATCGGGGTGCAGTGCTACCAGCGCACCGTCCTCGGCCCCACCGGGCCCGTGCCCCCGCCGCCGGGCACCCGCCTCACCCAGCTGGGGTACGAGTACTGGCCACGCGTCGTCGAGCACACCGTGCGCCGCGCCGCCGCCTACACCGGCCTCCCCGTGCTCGTGACCGAGAACGGCATCGCCACCGAGGACGACGGCGAGCGCATCGAGTTCCTGGACGAGGCCCTCCGAAGCCTGCACCGGTGCCTGTCCGAGGGCATCGACGTGCGGGGCTACTTCGTGTGGAGCCTCCTCGACAACTTCGAGTGGCAGCTCGGGTTCGAGCCCAAGCTCGGCCTGTGCGCCGTGGACCGCACCACCTTCGAGCGCACGCCCAAGCCCAGCGCCCACTGGTTCGGGGCGGTGGCCCGCGCCAACACCCTCGGCCCCCCGGTCCGGCGCCCGTCGTGAAGGGCGACCGCGTCGAGGTCGTCGTGGACGTGGGGGGCGGCGTCCAGCGCTTCGACATCGTGGCGTCGCGCGCCGGGCGGCGGGTCGAGGTGGCGAGCTCGCGCGGCTCGGTGGAGGTCACCGAGGTGACCCGGTCGGGCCGGGCCGTGCGCACGGCGCGCTTCATGGCCACCCGGGTGGTGGCCGTGGTCGAGCACCCCGCCGAGGACGCCCCCCTCTGAGCGGGCCGGGCCTGCCCACGCGCACCCTGGGGGCCACGGGGCTGACGGTCAGCGCCCTCGGCCTCGGACTGGCCGCCCTGGGCCGTCCGGCCTACATCACCCTGGGGCGGGGCCGCGACCTCGGTCCCGACCGCAGCGTGGCCGCCATGGAACGACGGTGCCACGCCGTGCTCGACGCAGCTCGGGCCGCCGGGATCCGCTACGTCGACGCCGCCCGCTCCTACGGGCGGGCCGAGGAGTTCCTGGCCTCGTGGCTGGCCGACCGGGGGATCGTCCCGGGCGAGATCACGGTGGGGTCCAAGTGGGGCTACCGCTACACCGGGGGGTGGCGCCTCGACGCCGCCGTGCAGGAGCGCAAGGACCACTCGGCCGGGAACCTCCGACGCCAACTGGCCCAGAGCCGGGCCCTGCTCGGGGCCCACCTCGGGCTGTACCAGATCCACTCCGCCACCCTCGAGAGCGGGGTCCTGGAGGACGCCGAGGTCCTCACCGCCCTGGTCGACCTGGCCGACAGCGGGGTGGCGGTGGGCCTGTCGGTGAGCGGGCCCCACCAGGGCGACGTGGTGCGACGGGCCCTGGCCGTGGCCGTGGGGGGGCGCAACCCGTTTTCGGCCGTGCAGGCCACCTGGAACGTCCTCGAGCCCTCGGCCGGACCGGCCCTGGCCGCCGCCCACGACCGGGGGTGGGGGGTGATCGTGAAGGAGGTCCTGGCCAACGGGCGGCTGGCCGACCGGGCGGCCCGGGCCACGGAGCGGGCCGTGGCCCAGCCCTGGGCCGACGTGGTCCTGAGCGGTGCGGTCACCACGTCGCAGCTCGGGGTGGGCGTGGCGGCCGTGGTGGGGCCGGCCGGGGAGCAGTGGCGGGACGCCCCCGGGCCGGAGGCGCCCGAGGCGTACTGGAGCCGGCGCTCGACCCTGCCGTGGGAGTGAGGGCCGGCCCCGGGCGGCACGGCGTCCCGGACCGGGCCGAGGGGGCTCAGCGGGCGATGCGCAGGCTGAGCTCGTCGAGACGACGGCCCATGGCGTCGGGGGTGAGCCCGAACAGACAGGCGATGGCCCGGACGTCGCTGGCCCGGATGGTGATGAGGTTGCCGTTGAAGTCCTGGCGCTGGACCTGGATCATGCTCACGAAGCGGCGGATGAGATCGCGCTCGGGGCCGCTCACGTCGCGCAGGCGGGTGAGGTCGATGGTCACCGTCTCGCTGATCTGCCAGGGCTGGGCCATCCCCTGGGCCGTGGGGGGATCGCCGCCCCGCTCGTCCTTGTCCGACACCCACCATCGGGTGGCGTCGGCCTCGTGCGGCAGGAGCTGGTCCACGCTGACCCGGTAGAGCTTGGCCAGGCGCTGCAGGCGCGACACCGAGATGGCGCGCTCGCCCCGTTCGTAGGCACCGAGCACCGAGGCCTTGAACTCCAGGTTCGAGGTCTGCTCCACCGCCTGGAGGGACAAGCCGATCTGGTGCCGCACCACGCGCAGGCGCGCCCCCACGGCGCGGATGTAGGCGTGGGACGCCTCTGTCAACTCCTCAGGTACCAACGTGTCGTCAGCCATCACGCAAGTCCCCGCTCCCGGAACGACGATCACCCGACGCGTGACCGTCCGAGGGCATCCTACGGAGCCTCGGCGCCGACACGATGGATACTCGCGTGGCGCGCCCGGGGCACCACCCCTCCGAGCCGATCTGGCCACGCATCGGTACGGGGATTGACCACGGTCCGTGAGGGAATG
>DATJOV010000419.1:0-18870 GCA_035506735.1 Acidimicrobiales bacterium
CTCGTGGTGGACGAGGTGCTGGCCGTGGGGGACGAGAACTTCCAGCGCAAGTGCATGGCCCGGATCAAGGAGATCCAGAACGACGGGCGCACCATCCTCTTCGTCACCCACGCCGCCGACATGGTGCGCCAGATCTGCGACCGGGCCGTGGTGCTCAACGCCGGCCAGACCCTGGTGGTGGGCAACGCCAACGAGGCGGTGCGCATGTACCACGAGCAGCTGGTGGCGGGCGGGGGCGGCATCGGGGCGGCCGAGCCCCAGGTCGAGGGGGCGCCGCCGCCGGCGCCCGTGGCGCGCGCCGTGGTCATCACCGGCGTCGACGTCGAGCACCCCGGGAGCGGGACCCGGCGCCACATGCTCCCGTGGGAGCCGCTCACCGTCCACGTGGCCTTCGAGGCCTTCGAGCCCGTGCCGGGCCTCGTGTTCGCCCTCGAGATCCACGACCTCGAGGGGGCGCTCGTGTTCGCCTCCGACACCGAGATCCTCGACCACCCCTACGACGCCCCGGCCGGCAGTGGGCGGGCCGACCTGCGCTTCGAGCACGTGCCCCTCCTCGACGGCAGCTACACCATCAAGGTCCAGCTCCGGAGCCCGCTCGGCATCGTCTACGACGGCCGGGAGCAGTCCGGGTTCGAGATCATGAACCCGGGCCGCACCCGGGGGAGCGTGGCCCTCCAGCTCCAGGCCGACATCCGCGCCGCCAGCCTCAGCTGAGGCCGGCGTGCGGCGCGTCGACCAGGTCATCCCCTCCCTCACCGCCCGGGACGCCATCGGGGCCCACACCCTGGCCCTCACCGAGGCCCTGCGGGCCCGGGGCATCCCCTCCGACATCTACTACGGCACCTGCACCGACGACGTGGCCGACCGGGCCCGGCCCCTGTCCAGCCTGGGCCGGGCCAGCCGGGACCGGTGGCTGCTCTACCAGGCCTCGATCGGCAGTCCCGTCTTCGACGTGGTGGCGGGACGGCCCGAGGTGACGCTGGTCAACTACCACAACATCACCCCGGCCGAGCTCCTGCAGTGGTGGGAGCCGGCCGTGGCCTACGAGGTGGGGGTGGGGCGGGCCCAGCTCGGGCGCCTGGCGGCCCAGTGCCACCTGGCCATCGCCGACTCCGCCTTCAACGAGCGCGAGCTCACCGCCCTCGGCTACCGCCACACCGCCGTGTCGTCGCTGCTCATCGACACCGCCCCCGCCCCCCCCGACCCGGCCCTGGCCCGGCGCCTGGCCGAGGCCCGGGCCGACGGGTCGCCCGACTTCCTCTTCGTGGGGAAGGTGTCGCCCCACAAGGCCCAGCACGACCTGGTCAAGATGCTCTCGGTCTACCGCCGCCTCTACCACCCCGGGGCCCGCCTCCACCTGGTGGGCTCGGCCCTGGGCACCACCTACGGCCCCGCCCTCGAGGCCTTCGTGGCCGAGCTCGGGCTGACGCGGGCGGTGTCGGTCACCGGCTCGATCACGGCGGGCGAGCTCGAGGCCTACTACCGGGGCTGCGACGTGTTCGTGTGCGCCTCGGAGCACGAGGGCTTCTGCGTGCCCCTCATCGAGGCCATGGCCCACGGCCTGCCCGTCGTGGCCTACGCCTCGAGCGCCGTGCCCGAGACGGTGGGGGAGGCGGGCCTGCTCCTCGACGCCAAGTCGCCCCTGCGCATGGCCGCCACCGTCCAGCGCGTCGTGACCGACGCCCGGCTCAGGAGCGCCCTGGTCGACCTGGGCCGGGACCGGGCCGCCGCCTTCTCCCTGGAGCACGCCCGGCGCCACTTCGTCGACCTGGTGGCGCGGGCCATCGCCGTCGAGGCCGCCTGAGCGACGCCGTGCGCCCCGGCATCAGGAGCAGGCCGACGCCACCCCGGTGCCGGCGGCCGACCCCGAGACCGCCGTGGCCCGGGCCCCTCGGCACCGGCCGCGACCTGGTGGTGGAAGGCCGGGCCAACCGGGCCGTGCCCAGTCCACTGAGATGACACAGATTTGCGTTATCTCGGTGATCGATGATATAACGGACATATGCCACAAGACGAACAGATCACCTTCGCCGACCACGTGGGCCGCTTCTACGCCCGCCGCTACGGCTACCCGCCCATGGTGGGGCGGGTCCTCGGCTACCTCCTGGTGTGCGAGCCCAGGGACCAGACCATCGGGGAGCTGAGCGAGGCCCTCCTGGCCAGCCGCACGGCGGTCACGAGCGCCCTCAACGTCCTGGAGCGCATCAGCGCCATCCGCCGCTCCCGTGCCGCCGGGGAGCGGATGGACCGGGTCCGTCTCGACTTCTCCTCGGCCCAGTCGAGGGGGTTCGACGTGACCGAGTACGAGGAGCTGCGCGACCTCAGCCGGGAGGGCCTGGCCGTGCTGGCCGACGCCCCGGCCGAGCGCCGCGCCGACCTGGTGGAGCTCGAGGCCTTCGCCGGGTTCCTCATCGACGGCATCGTGGCCATGCAGAAGGACTGGGAGGCCCACCGCCACGCGCTGCTGGGCCCGGACCGGCCCACGCCCGGGGAGTCCCGATGACGGCGCCCGTGCTGTCCACCCCGGTCCGGGCCCGCTCCGCCCGGGGTTCGGGGGGCCCGGCCGTGGCGGCCCGGGGGGTGCGCATGGCCTTCGGGACCACGGTGGTGCTCGACGGGGTCGACCTCGAGGTCGAGGAGGGCACCGTCTTCGCCCTCCTCGGGCCCAACGGGGCGGGCAAGACCACCATGGTCAACATCCTCACCACGCTGCTCGAGCCCGACGCCGGGGAGATCGTGGTGGCCGGCCACGACCGCCTGGCCCACCCCGACGCCGTGCGGCGCGTCATCGGCATGACGGGGCAGTTCTCGGCCGTGGACAAGCTCCTCACGGGGGAGGAGAACCTCCGGCTCATGGCCGACCTCCGCCACCTGGGGCGCGCCGCCGGCGCCCGGCGGGCGGCCGAGCTCCTGGAGCGCTTCGACCTGGTGGAGGCGGCCCGCACACCGGTGGCGCGCTACTCGGGCGGCATGCAGCGCCGCCTCGACCTGGCGATGACCCTGGTGGGCGAGCCCCGCCTCATCTTCCTGGACGAGCCCACCACCGGGCTCGACCCCCGCAGCCGCCGGACCATGTGGGACAGCATCCGGGAGCTCGTGGCGGGCGGGGTGACGATCTTCCTCACCACCCAGTACCTGGACGAGGCCGACCAGCTGGCCGACCTCGTCGGCATCCTCGACCGGGGCCGCATCGTGGCCACGGGCCCGCCCCGCGAGCTCAAGGCCGCCCTCCCGGGCGGGCACGTGGAGCTGCGCTTCGCCGACGCCGGGTCCGTGGACCGGGCCGCCGCCCTCCTGGACGGGGCCCAGTGCGACCCCGAGGCCCGCACCGTCCAGGTCCCGGGGGACCGCTCGGTGGCGTTCCTGCGCGGCCTGCTCGACCGCCTGGCCGCGGCCGGCCTCGACGCCGAGTCCCTGGCCATCCACGAGGCCGACCTCGACGACGTGTTCTTCGCCCTGACCGGCCACCCCACCACCACGGAGCACCGACCATGACCACCCTCGCCCTGACCGTCGCCGACTCCGCCACCATGTTCCGGCGCCAGCTCAAGCACCTGCTGCGCTACCCGGCCATGACCGTCCTCCTGGTGGGCATGCCCGTGGTCTTCCTGCTCCTGTTCGTCTACGTCTTCGGGGGCCAGCTCGGGGCGGGCCTGGTGCCGGGCCACGCCGGCGCCGGGGCCAGCCGGGGCGCCTACCTCACCTTCATCGTCCCCGGCGTCCTGCTCATGACCGTGGCCGCCGCCGCCAACGGCACGGCCATCCTGGTGGCCATGGACATGACCGAGGGCATCATCGCCCGCTTCCGCACCATGGCCATCGCCCGGGCCTCGGTGCTCACCGCCCACGTGCTCGGCAGCGTGGTCCAGGCCCTGTGCGGGGTGGCCGTCGTCCTCGGCGTGGCCCTGGCCCTCGGGTTCCGCCCCCGGGCCGGGGTGCTCGAGTGGCTGGCCGCCATCGGGGTCATGGCCCTCTTCGCCGTGGCCCTGGCCTGGCTGGCCGTGGCCCTGGGCCTGGCCGCCAAGAGCGTGGAGAACGCCAGCAACACCCCCATGGTCCTCACCCTGCTGCCCTTCCTGGGCAGCGGCTTCGTGAACCCCGCCACCATGCCCACCGGCCTGCGCCAGTTCGCCCAGTACCAGCCCTTCACGCCCGTGACCGACACGGTGCGGGCCCTCCTGGGCGGGGCCCCGGTCGGGTCGTCGGCCCTGGTGGCGGTGGCGTGGTGCGTGGGCATCGCCGCCCTGTCGTCGCTGTGGGCCACCCGCCTGTACGAGCGCCGGCGCATCACCCACTGAGGCGGGCTGCACCGGCGCCTCACGCACCGAGGCGGGCCGGGCTCGTGTCCCAGGTGGTGCCGGCCCCGGCCCAGCGCGTCCACACCCGCCGGGGGGTGGTCCGCCACTGCCGGCGCAGGGCCTGGCGGCTGGCCCAGGCCCAGGGCAGCTTGTCGAGCACGGCCCGGCGCAGGGCGGGCTCGGCCCCGTCCAGGAGCAGGCGGACCTGGCGCAGGGCCACCGGGGTGGGGGCGTTGCGCACCAGGCACAGGGCGGCGTTGCGCCGGGCCAGGAAGCGCACCCGGGCCGAGCGCGACCCCTGGCTCGTGGCCGACAGGCGGTGGTGCACGGTGGCGGCGGGGTCGTAGAGGACGCGCAGGCCGGCCAGGCGGGCCCGAAGGCACCAGTCGGTGTCCTCGTTGTAGGCGAAGAAGGGGACGGCGAAGCCGCCCAGGCGCCGCAGCGTCTCGGCCCGGAACACCGGGGCCGTGGCGCTGAAGCCGAAGCGCTCGGCCGGGCTGTCGAAGCGCCCGTCGTCGGGGGCGCCCAGGCCGTACTCCCCGGCCACGCCGTGGAACTCGAGGAAGGAGCCGGCGTGGTTGAGGAGGCGGCACCGGGCCCGGGGGCGCAGCACCTCGCCGTCGACGCGCACCTCGGCCTCGAGGTGGGTGTCGGGGAGTGGGACGTAGAAGGGGAGGCGCCCCGCCGTCCAGCGCCACCGGGCCGGCTCGGCCCCGGGGGCGTGCTCGAGGTCGTGGAGCCCGGCCCCGAGCGCCGCCTCGAGCACGTCGGCCCCGTCCACGGTGAGGGTGGCCAGGCGCCGGCCCAGGGGCCGGGCGTCGCCCGGGGCGTACCACGGGTCGTCGTCGAGGACGAGCTCGCCGTAGGTGGCGCGCAGGACCACCTTGGGGGTGACGGCCGCCACGGTGGGGTCCTCGAGCACGGCCCCGGCCGCCGCCAGCCACCCCGGCCCGGCCACGGCGTCGTCGTTGAGCACCCCCACCACCGCACCCCGGGCCCGGGCCAGGCCCAGGGCCACGCCCCCGGTGAAGCCCACGTTGACGGGGGAGTGCACCACGGCCGCCCCCAGGTCGCCGGCCACGGCGGCCGCCTCGCCGTCGGCGCCGTTGTCCACGCACACCACCTCGTCCGCCTGGGGCAGCACCGAGGCCAGGCACTCGGCCAGCCACGCCCCGGGACGGTGCGAGACCACCACCACCGACGTGTCGGGGCTCATCGGCGCCGATCAGCGCGTGGCGACGACGTTCCCGTAGGGGAGCTCGAGCAACTCGGCACGCTCGATCGGGGCCAGGTCCCGCTCGATGAGGCGGAAGCGAAAGCCGTGCCCCTCGAGGGCGTCCACCAGGGCGGCGGGGGTGTCGCCCACCGACTCGATCTGGGCCGGCGCCCACTCCACCATCACCACCACGTCGGGGCTGCGGGCCAGGGTGCGGGTGAGGCCGCCGACCACGTGCACCTCGGCCCCCTCGACGTCCACCTTCAGCACGTCAACGGGGGGCAGGCCCTCGAGGAGGTCGTCCACGGGCACGGCCGGGACCTCCACGATCTCCTCCGTGTCGCCCAGGCGGTCCAGGGCCTCGTCGCCGATGGCGCCCACGCTCGAGTTGCCGGCGAAGCTGCGCCGCACGTGGAGCTTGACGTCCCCGGCGCTGGACCAGGCGGCCCGGTGCCAGGTGGTGACGTGGCCGTGGAGGCCGTTCAGGATGACGTTGCGCCGCAGCAGCTCGGCCAGGTGGGGGTGGGCCTCGACCGCCACCACCCGCCCGTGCGGTCCCACCAGCTGCCCGCCCAGCACGGTGAAGTACCCCACGTTGGCCCCGACGTCCACGAAGAGCTGCCCGGGGCGGAGGGTGCGCTGGAGCCAGCCGGTGACGTGGGCCTCCCACAGGCTGTCGAGGACCAGCCACGGGGCGATGGCGGCGTCGCGGGTGTCGACCATCAGCTTGCCCCCCCACCGGGCCGCCACCAGGGCGGTGTGGTCCCCGAAGTAGAGGGGGGGATTGGGGTAGCGGTCGGTGGGGAGGCCCGAGAGCCGGGCGTCGATGGCGTCGAGGCGCCGGGTCAGCTGCTCGATCCCGAGGGCCCGGCGGGCCCGGGCCGCCAGCCGGGACAACACGACGGGTGCCACCGGCGCATCCTAGGACCCCGCGCCCGGCGCCCTGGCGGAGCCCGGCGCTAGCCGGCCCGGCCCGCCCCGGCCGGGGCGGCGGCGGGGGACAGGGAGGCCAGGATGCGGTCGGTGAGGGTCTGGTAGCGGTCCAGCACGGCCGGCCAGCCGAAGGTGCGCTCGGTGTAGGCCCGACCCCGGCGGGCCAGGTCGCGGCGCAGCCCGTCGTCGGCCAGGAGGCGGTCCATGACGGCCTCGAAGTCGGCGTAGCCGTCGAACCACAGCCCGCCCCGACCGCGCCGGCAGTGCTCCATGGTGGCCTCGCACCGCCGGTTCACCACCACGGGGGCTCCGGCCAGCCACGCTTCGAGCACCACCAGGCTGAACGACTCCCAGGCCGAGGGGACCACCACCGCCGCAGCCCCCCGCAGCGCCCCCCATTTCACGGCCTCGTCGGTCCGGCCCGCCACCACCACGTCGGCGTTCGGGGCCAGGGCGTCGTGCACCGGGCCCAGCAGCACCAGGCGGGGGGCGGCGGGGCGCCGGGACCGGTAGAGGCGCCACAGCTCGGCCAGGGCGTGGGAGCCCTTGGCCCGCTCCACCCGGCCCAGGCCCAGGACGAAGGGCTCGTCCGGGGCGAGGCCCAGGGCGGCCCGGGCCGGGCCCGGGTCCCCCGCCCCCTCCACCACGGCGTTGCCCACCACGGCGCAGGGGCGCTCGGCCACGGCGAAGCACCGCTGCACCAGGGCCTGCTCGGCGAAGGAGTTGAAGGCGAAGCCCCCCACGGCCCCGTACACGGCGGGCATGAGGGGGAGGTGGAGCTCGGGCTCGTCGTGGGCCGCCCCGTGGAACACCACCCGCCGCCCCAGGCGCGCCGCGGCGGTGACCGACGGCCAGTACAGGTAGGGGGTGACGGCCACCAGGGCACAGGTCGAGGCCTCGGCCTGCGCCACCACCTCCGGGCACACCGGGCCGGCCAACTCGACCAGGCGGCGGGCCACGGCCTCGGGCACGAGGGCCGGCGCCGGGGACACGAGGGCCCGGAGCAGGGCCGAGCGGGGGTCGCGCCCCGAGCGGGAGCGATGGCGGTGGACGGTGACGCCGCCCTCCTCGGTCGTGCCCGGCGCCAGCTCGTCGGCCCAGGTGGCGGCGGAGAGGGCGCAGGTGGTGAACACCTCGACGACCGCACCGCGCTCGGCCACCAGGTGCTCGCACAGGAGGCGCAGCCAGTGCTCGGTGCCGCCCACCACCTCGGCGCCGTAGCGGGGGACGACGAGGCCGAGCCTCACGAGGCGGGCCCGGTCGAGGCCACCACCCGGAAGCTCCGGCCGCCCTCGTCGTAGGCGGCGGTGGCGACCAGGCCCTGGGCGGTGAGGGCCTCCACCCAGGTGTCGGGCTCGAAGGGCCGCCCCGGGGCGGTGTCGGCCGCCACCGCCCCCAGGGTGCGGCGCCACCACCACGGCGCCACCGAGACCGCCACCACGACGGGGGCGCAGCGGGCCAGCTCGGGGACGAGGGCGGCGAAGAGCTCGGGGGTGAGGGCGTCGGGGACGTCGGTCACCACCGCCGCCCCGAGCCCCCCCCGGCCCACGGCCCGCAGGTGCTCGAGGAGCGCCCCGTGGCGCACGTCGGGTCCGGCCTGGAGGAGGGGCGGGGCGGAGGTGACGCCGTAGGCGTCGACGCCCCCGGCCCGCAGCTCGGCCACCAGGGCCTCGGTCGTGGGGCCCGGTCCCCCCGCCTGGCCCGCCCCCGCCACCAGGACCCGGCCCTGGCGGGGGAGGTGCTCGGCCAGGCGCTCCCGCCAGGCGGCGGCGGCCCGTCCCGCCACCGTCGCCGGGGCCGCCGGGGCCGCCGGGGCCGCCGCGGCAGCCGGTCCGCCGGGCTGGGCCCCCTCCTGTCGGCCCAGCTCGGCCGCCATGACGCGGGCCGCCCCCGCCAGGGCCAGGGCGGCGCCGGCCACGAGGTGCTCGATCCGCTCGCCCCGGGCCCGCCCGGCCCGGCCCCGCCCCCGGCCGGCACCGGCCGGGGGCCCGTCGGTGACGGCCGCCACCAGGCTGGTCACGGCCCGGTCCACCTCGTCCATGGCCGCCGCCAGGCCGGCGCCGGGCCCCGGAGGGGGGGCCTGGCGGTCGAGCTCGGCCCCCACCGCGGCGGCGCCGTCGTGGGGGAAGTCGGGGGCGGCCCGGTGCCGGGCCCCCTCGGCTTCGACGTCCCCGATGAGCCGGTCCAGGTCCGGGGCCTCGTCCCGGTCGTCGCGGTCGGGGCGGGCCGGGGGTGTCACGGCGCCACCGCCGCCAGGAGGGCCCCGGCCAGCTGGGCGAAGCCGTGGTCGGCGGCGAAGCGCACCCCGGCCGCCGACAGGGCCCGGCGCTCCTCGTCGCAGCCCAGCAGGCGGGTCAGGGCGGGCGCCACGGCGTCCGGGTCGGTGCTCTGCACCCCCGCCACCGTGCCGGGCGGGTAGCCGGTGGCGGTGGCCAGGTTGGTGAGCACGGGCACGCCGGCGGCGAGGGCCTCGAGGACGGCGGCCGAGGTCTCCCCGCTCGTGCCCTGGCGCAGCTGCACGGCCACGGCGGCCCGCTCCAGCCACCCGGCCCAGGCGGCGTCGTCCACCGCCCCCGTCACCTCCACCCGGTCGGCCGTCCCCCGCAGCCGGGCCCGGTCCCCGATGACCTGGGCCAGGAAGGCGTCGCAGGGTCCCACGAAGGCCAGGCGGCAGCCGGCCCGGGCGGCGGCGTCGACCACCAGGTCGGGCCGCTTGGCCATGGACACCACCCCCAGGGCCACCACCACCGGCTCCCCCTCGGGGTCGGGACGGGCCGAGGAGCGGGCCGGGGGGCAGGCCGGGGGCAGGACGTGGACGGGGGGATGCTGGGCCAGGGGGGCCAGGTCCAGGGCCAGCAGGCGGGCCGCCACCTCGGAGTTGACCAGGAACCCCCGGCACCGCTCGGCCAGGAGGGGCACGAGGCCGACCCCGCCCGCCACCAGCTCGAGCACCGAGCGCCCGGCCCGGCGGGCCGCCGCCAGCGGGGGGCGCCCCGGGTAGGCGCGCTCGAGGAGCCAGGCCATGGCCCCGGCGAAGCCGTCGTCGTCCAGGCCGTCCAGGGCGGTGACGGCGATGGCGGGGAGGCGCACCTCGTGCAGCCACACCCACCCCGGGAAGCGCAGGGCGCACTCCACCGTGGCCAGGTGGCCGTCGGAGTTCCCGAGGGCGTAGACCACGGCGTCGTAGGAGGCGGGGCGGACGTCGAGCCCGAAGGCGTCCATGTCGAACCGGGCCACCCCCGGGGGCAGGGCGCCCGGCGGGGGCGAGGGGCGGGGGGTCACGGCGTCGACGGCGGCACCGTCGGGCAGGGCGCCGAGCAGGCGCTCGTCGTACACGGCGATGCCCGAGGGGACGGGGGGCAGCGGCCCCACCAGGGCCACCCGCCGCCGGGGCCCGGGGAGGGGGGCGGCCCGCCCCCGGTGCGCCGTCGCGGCCCGGGGCCCGGGCCCCGCCACGGCGGCGTCGAGGGCCTCCACCGTGCGCCCGGCCACGGCCTCCCACGTCGAGGCGGCGGCCAGGGCCCCCTGGGCCGCCAGGACGCGGGCCCGGCGCTCGGGGTCCTCGAGGAGGGCGGCCACCGAGGCGGCCACGGCGGCGGTGTCGGTGGGGTCGAAGGTGGCCAGGGGGGTGGCGGCCGCCTCCACCAGGGCGCTCGTGGCCGAGGCCAGGGCCGGGGTGCCGCACGCCGCGCTCTCCAGCACGGGCAGGCCGAAGCCCTCGGCCAGGGAGGGCACCACCGTGGCCGCCGCCCGCCGGTAGCAGGCCCGCAGGAGCTCGTCCTCCAGGGTCCCCCCGAGCACCACGCGTCCGGCCACCCCGGCGTGGCGCGCCGCGTCGTGGAGTCGGGACCGCCACGGATCGCTCAGGCCGCCCCCCACCAGCAGGTGCAGGTCGTGCCCGGCGCCCACCAGGGCCCCCAGGGCCAGGACCAGGCGCTCGGTGTTCTTGCGGGTGTCGCTCCCGCCCACCGTGAAGAGGAAGGGACGGTCCTCGAGGTGGGGGAAGTGCCACCGGAACAGCTCGGCGTCGCTGCCGTCGGGGGGGGTGAAGTACGGGGCCACGCCCGCCCCCACCGTGACCACGCCCTCGGGGCGGCACCCCCCCACGTCCACGGCCTCGGTCCGGGTGTGCTCGGAGTTGGTCACCACCAGGTCGGCCCCGGCCACCCAGGCCAGGCGGGCCCGGTACCGGTCCACGTGGGCCGGGGTGGGGAGGTAGTGGTGGGGGGCGCGCAGGGGGATGAGGTCGTGCAGGAGGACCACCCGGGGCAGGCCCAGCTCCTCCCAGTGGGGGGCCACCACCAGCCCGGTGGGGTCGTCGGGGGCGCAGTGCAGGAAGGGGGCGGGCACCAGGCGGGCCAGGGGGGCGGCCTCCCGGGCCAGGGCCCGGGCCTCGGCCCGGCAGTCGAAGCGCACCAGCCCGGCGGCGGCCAGGGCGGGGGGGAGCCCGTCGGGCGGGGGCAGCTCGGGGGCGAGGAGGCCGGCCGCCACCCGGTCCCGGGCGGCCAGGGCCGTGGCCAGGGCGGCCACGTAGCGACCCACACCCCGGTCGGCGTACCCGGCCACCTGCAGGGCCTGCAGGTCGAGGGCGAGCCGGACCGGCCCCGTCAACGGCCGTCCGGCGGCTTGGCCCCGAGGAGCTCCTCGATGGCCTCGAGGCGGCGGGCGGCCCGGGCCTCGGACCCGGCCACGCCCTGGGACACCTCGATCGAGGCCGAGGAGCGGGCCACGGCGGTCTCCAGGGCGGCCTGCATCTGGGCCAGGCGCCGGTCCAGGGTGTCGAGGCGGGCGTCGAGGGCCCCGATCTCGGCGTGGACCTGGGCCAGGGCCCGTCGCTCGAACCAGTCGGCGGCCCGCCGCACGACGCGCTTCACGGGCGTTAGGTTGGCCACCGCCCCGGGCAGCGTCAAGGACGCCCGATCCCGCTCACCCCGGCCCGCTCACCCCGGCCCGGTCCGGTGCCCCCCGCCCCGCCGCCGCCCACGCCACCAGGGGCCCGGCCGCCACCGGCCACTGCAGGGCGGCCACCGGGGCGTCGAAGCGCTCCGGGGCGGGCGGGTCGGCCAGGAGGCGGGCCACGGCGTCGGCCACGCCGGCCACGTCCCCGGGCCCGACGGCGATGCCCACCCCGTGCGCCGTCACCAGGTCGCTCAGTGCGTCGCCGCCGGTGAGCACCATGGGGCGCCGGGCCCACAGGTAGTCGAGGACCCGGGTCCGGAAGCTGAAGCGGGTCTCCAGGGCGTCGAAGTGGGTGCTCACCGCCACGTCGGCGTCGAGCAGGGTGGCGCCCCAGGCGTCGTAGGGAACCCAGGACTCGTTGAAGAAGACGTGGCTGCCCTCCAGGCCGAGCTCGGCCACCACCGCCCGCAGCTGGCGGGCCCGGGCCATCTCGGGGATGCCGGGATTGGGATGGGTCATGCCCAGGAAGACGAGGCGGAGGGCGGGGACCGAGCCCCGCAGGCGGTCGACGGCCCGCACCACGGTGACGGGGTCGAACCAGTCGTAGACGCCCCCGCCCCACACCAGCACGGGGTCGTCCGGGCCGATGGCGCCGAAGGCGGCGCGCAGGGTCCCGGGGGCGGGGACGGGCGGGGCGGCGGGGATGCCGAAGGGGACCACGTCCACGAGGCGGCGCAGGGCGGGGTCGTCCTCGAAGGTGGCGGGGTTGACCCGTCCCGCTTGGGACAGCGAGCCCAGCCAGAAGTCGCGCTGGCGCTCGCTGGCGCACACGAAGAAGTCGCCCCGGGCCAGGTCCTCGTTCACCACCGCCACCTGGTGGGCCACGCCGGCCTCCCACTCCTCGGTGCTGCGCCCGCCCCGCTCCAGGTTCTCCAGGTGGGTGGGGATGGACAGGTCGACGGCCAGGGGGACGGCGGCGCCGCGCACCTCGGGGTGGCGTCGCACCACGCTGGTGGGGGCGAAGACCATGTCGGCCCCGGCCACCAGCCGGTCCAGGCGTTCCCCCTCGTCGCCCACCGGGCACACCCGCAGGGCGGGGTGGGCGCGGGTGGCGCCGGCCGTCCCGGCCAGGGTGACGGCGTGCCCGGCCCCGGCCAGCGCCAGGGCCAGCTGCCAGGCCCGGATGGCGGGGCCCGCCATGGCCTCGGTGAGGGGGTCGAAGGCGAGGACGAGGATGCGCCGGGCCGGGCCCACGGGCTGCTCAGCCGCGGGCCGGGGCGGGCCGCAGCGGCGAGGGGGCGGTGGGCCGGTCGGTAGGCTCCGGCCGTGGCGGAGGCCGAAGCGAGGGCGCGTCGGGGGCCGGCACCGCGGCGATGGTAGCCGGGGACCCCGCCCCGTCCCCCTCCCGGCGCCGGGTGCTGGTGGCCACCGACGACGTCCTCACCGAGCGCCTGGCCGGGCCGGCCATCCGGGCCTGGCACGTGGCCGGCGCCCTGGCCCCCGCCCACGACGTGGTCCTGGCCACCACCTCGGGGACCTGCGCCGTGCGTCCCCGGGGCTTCAGGGCCGAGGCCGCCGACGAGGCCCGCTTCGCCGAGCTCGAGGCGTGGTGCGAGGTGGCCGTGATCCAGGGCTACCTCCTGCACAAGGTGCCGGGACTGCGCCGCAGCCGGCGCATCATGGCCTTCGACCTCTACGACCCGCTCCAGCTCGAGGCGCTCGAGCTCACCCGGGGCATGGCCGAGCCCGAGCGCAGCATCCACGTGGGCAACAGCGTGGGCACGGTGGAGGAGCAGCTGGCCCGGGGCGACGTCCTGTTCTGTGCCAGCGAGCGCCAGCGCGACTTCTGGCTCGGCTCGCTGACCGCGCTCGGGCGCGTCAACCCCCGCACCTACGGCGAGGACCCCACCCTGCGCCGCCTCATCGACGTCGTGCCCTTCGGGCTCCCCGACGAGCCCCCCGTGCACACCCGCCCGGCCCTGCGGGGGGTGGTGCCCGGCATCGGGCCCGGGGACGAGGTGGTGGTGTGGGGGGGCGGGCTGTACGACTGGTTCGACCCCGTGACCCTGGTGCGGGCCGTGGACCGCCTGCGGGCCACGCGCCCCGCCCTGCGCCTGGTGTTCATGGGCATGCGCCACCCCAAGCCCGACATCGCCGAGTCGGCCGTGGCGCTCGAGGCCCGCCGGCTGGCGGCCGAGCTCGGGCTCACCGGTGTCCACGTCTTCTTCAACGAGGGCTGGGTCCCCTACGAGGAGCGCCAGAACCACCTCCTCGAGGCCGACGTCGCCGTCAGCCTGCACCACGTCACGGTGGAGACCCGCTTCTCCTTCCGCACCCGCGTCCTCGACTACCTGTGGGCCGGCCTCCCCATGGTGCTCACCACCGGCGACGGCTTCGCCGACCTGGTGCGGGCCGAGGGGCTGGGCCGGGTGGTGCCCGACGCCGACCCCGGGGCCGTGGCCGAGGCCCTGGGGGAGCTGCTGGCCGACCCGGCCGAGCGCGCCGCCTGCCGGGAGCGGGCCCGGGCCCTGTCCCCCCGCTTCGCCTGGTCGGCGGCGCTGGCCCCGGTGGTGGCGTTCTGCGCCGACCCCCGCCCCGCCCCCGACGACCCGCAGTGGCGCCCCCCCACCCCCCGCCCCGGGCCCGGGGGCGGGCCCGCCGACGACCCCGGGGCACCCGTGGGGGGTCCCCCGGAGCCGGGCTGGCGCCGCGACCTGCGCCGGGTCCGGGCCCTCTACCTGGACGGGGGCGTCCGGGCCGTGGCCGGCGACACCCGGCGCTGGCTGGGCCAGCGCCTGGGGGAGGGGGTTCGGGGCCGATCAAGGTCGCGCTAGAGCGGGCCGATACCACCGGGCAATGCCCGAAGGCGTCGAGAGGGAGACCCCGTGACCGAAGACACCTCCGCTGCAGCCCCTCCGTCCCGCCGCCCCCGTCGCCGCGCCACGGCGGTCGCCACCCTGGGCGCCGTCCTCGGGGTCGGCTCCCTGGCCCTGGGGGGCGGTGCGGCCCCGGCCGGTGCGGCCCAGCCCCACCTCAGCTTCGTGAGCACCTGGGTCCAGACCCTCGACGACGCCGGGGGCCCCATCGCCCTGTCGTCGCCCAACGTGGCCGAGCTGGCCGGTGGCCCGGCCGTGGTGGTGGGCGACCGGTCCGGGCACGTCTACGCCTTCGGTCTCGCCAGCGGCGCCACCGTCCCGGGGTGGCCGGTGTCGACGGGCGGCGTGCCGGTGGACTCCACCCCGTCGGTGTCCCCCGCCGGCGGGGGCCTCGACGACGTGTACGTGGGCGTGGGCAACGCCGCCACCCCCACCGAGGGCGGCTACATGGCCGTGTCCCCGAGCGGCGCCGAGAAGTGGTTCACCGACGTGCAGAACCCCGCCACCGACACCGCCCCGGCCGTGGCCGTGCAGGGGTCGATGGCGGTGGGCGACCTCCAGGGCGGCACCGACGTGGTGGCCGGTTCCCTGGGTGAGGCCGAGGACGCCCTCAACGGCGCCAACGGGGCCGTGCTGAGCGGCTTCCCCTGGTTCCAGGCCGACAGCAACTTCACCACCCCTGCCCTGGCCGACGTGTACAGCAACGGCCAGACCGACATCGTCGAGGGGGGCGACTCCACCGCCGGCTCGGCCTACGGGCACACCTACACCCAGGGCGGGCACATCCGCGTCCTCAGCCCCACCGGCGACGCCGGCACCGGCAACCCGGCCGGGGGCCTGGTGTGCGACTACGACACCGACCAGACCGTGCAGTCCTCCCCGGCCGTGGGCCAGTTCCTGGCGGGTGGGGCGGTGGGCATCGTGGCCGGCACCGGCGCCACCTTCTCGGGGGCCTCCGACACCGACGACCTCATCGCCCTGAACAGCCACTGCCAGCCCCAGTGGACCGACAAGCTCGACGGCACCACCACCTCGAGCCCGGCCCTGGCCGACGTGCTCGGCAACGGCCAGCTCCAGGTGGTGGAGGGGACGCGGGGCAACTCGCTGTGGATCCTCGACGGGGCCACCGGCGCCGTGGACCGCCACGTCGGGGTGGCGGGGCAGGTCATCGGCTCGGTGGTGACGGCCGACCTCACGGGCCAGGGCTACCAGGACGTCATCGTGCCCACCACGGCCGGGGTGCAGGTCTTCGACGGGCGCTCCGGGGCGCAGGTGGCCTCGCTCGGGACGGACCTGGGCCTGGCCTTCCAGAACTCCCCCCTCGTCACCGACGACCCCAACGGCACCATCGGGATCACCATCGCCGGCTACAACAGCTCCAACCAGGGCGTGATCGAGCACTACGAGGTGGAGGGGTCGAGCGGGGCCCACGTGGCCGAGCCCGGGGCGTGGCCCATGTTCCACCACGACCCCCAGCTCACCGGGGACGCCGGGACGCCCGCCCCCACCATCGAGGTCCCGTGCGACGCCCCCACGGGCCAGCCCACCGGCTACGACATGACCGCCAGTGACGGGGGCGTGTTCAACTACGGCAACCTCCCCTTCTGCGGGTCGACGGGGAGCATCGTGCTGGCCAAGCCCGTGGTGGGGATCGCCGTCACCCCCGACGGGGGCGGGTACTGGACCGTGGCCTCCGACGGCGGCATCTTCGCCTTCGGCGACGCCCACTTCTTCGGGTCGACGGGGGGCACCCCCCTGGCCAAGCCGGTGGTGGCCATGGCCGCCACCCCCGACGGCGGGGGCTACTGGGAGGTGGCCTCGGACGGCGGCATCTTCGCCTACGGCGACGCCGCCTTCTACGGGTCCATGGGGGGCCATCCCCTCACCAAGCCGGTGGTGGGCATGGCCGCCACCCCCGACGGCCACGGCTACTGGCTGGTGGCCTCGGACGGCGGGGTCTTCGCCTTCGGCGACGCCAGGTTCTGGGGCTCGACCGGAGGCGTGCGCCTCACCAAGCCCGTGGTGGGCCTGGCCACCGACGCCGCCACGGGTGGCTACTGGCTGGTGGCCTCGGACGGCGGGGTCTTCGCCTACCACGCCCCCTTCCAGGGCTCGGCCGGCGGGGTGCGCCTGGCCAAGCCGGTGGTGGGGATGATGGCCACCCGCGACGGCGGCGGCTACCGCCTGGTGGCCACCGACGGCGGCATCTTCGCCTACGGCGACGCCGCCTTCTACGGCTCGACCGGGGGGGACCGCCTGGCCAAGCCGGTGGTGGGCATCGGCGGCTTCTGACGGGCCGGGGCGGTCCCGGCCTCGGCCCGGGCCCGCACCGCGCCGAGGAAGGCGGCGTAGCGGGCGATGAGCTCGGGCCACTGGTAGTAGCGCTCCACGTAGGCGTGGCCCCGCCGGGCCAGGGTGGCCCGCAGGTCGGGGTCGGCCAGGAGGCGCTCCAGCACCACCTCGAACTCGGCGTAGGAGCCGAACCACAGCCCGCCCCCCGAGCGCTGGCAGTGCTCCCGGGTGGGGTCGCAGGTGGCGTTCACCACCACCGGCACGGACTGGGCCCACGCTTCGAGGACGACGAGCGAGAAGGACTCGAGGGCCGAGGGCGACACCGACACCACGGCGTCGGCCACCACGTCGCCCTTGTCGGCCTCGTCCAGGACGCCGGTCACCACGATGTCCTCGTGGGGGGGGATGGTGGTGGCCACCGGGCCCACGAACACGAGGGCCAGGGGGCCGGGATGGCGCTCCTTGTAGGTGCGGAAGAAGGCGGCCAGCATGGACGAGCCCTTGTGGTCGTCGACCCGTCCAACGCTCACCACGTAGGGCCGGTCCCCGAGCCCCGTCACGGCCCCGCCCCGGCGCCCGCCCCGCACCACGTCGGCCACGCCCAGCCCCAGCACGATCTGGGGGACCTGGGCCACGGGGTGCACCCGCTCCAGCAGGCGGCGCTCGGCCGCGGTGTGGTAGCAGAGGGCGTCGGCGCCGGTGAAGGTGGGGCCGAACACCGGCAGGTAGAGGGCGGGCTCGTCGTGGGCGGCGGGGTGCAGCACCCGGGGGGCGCCGACGCGCTCCATGCCCACCACCGTCGGGTAGTAGAGGTAGGGGTAGAAGCACACCACCTCGGCGTCGCTGGCGGCCACGGCGTCGACGAGGTCCGGGGTCACGGGGCCGTTGAGCTCGAGCCAGCGCCGGGCCTGCTCCGGGGTGGCCTGCTCCGGGGCGGGGCGCAGGCGGGCGTCCAGGTCGTAGAACTCGGGGCGCCGGCCCGAGGCGGAGCGGAAGCGGTGCACGGTGACCCCGTGGTCGGTGCTGTCGCCCGGGGCCAGGACGTCGTCCCAGGTGATGTGGTCGGTGGCGCAGGTGGTGAACACCTCCACCGGCCACCCGCACTCGCCCACCAGGTGCATGGCCAGCTGGCGCGCCGCCGCCTCGGCCCCGCCCATCACCTCGGGGCCGAAGCGCGGCGTCACGAAGGCCACCCGCAGGCTGCCTCCCTCGTCGCCCACGCCGCGCCTCAGGAGGCGGGTGCCGTGCGCCGGGCCACCACCAGGTAGTCGCCGCCGCTGGGGGCGGCCCGCACCTCGGCCGCCATGCCCATGTCGCCCAGGAGCGCGCCCCACGTGGCGGGGCGGTAGGGCCGGGCCGGCACCAGGTCGGCCTCGGGGGGGGCGTCCTCGGCGTCGAAGCGGGCCCGGCCGAGCGAATGCAGGACCACGGTCCCGTCCGCCCCCACGGCCCGCACCGCCCGTTCCACCAGGCGCAGGCGCTCGCCGTGGGCGGCCCCGTCCACCACGCCGCTCAGCACCACCGCCCCCAGGGCGCCGGGCTCCACCGCCGCCAGGTGGGCCCCGACCTCCTCCTGGCGCAGGTCGAGGGTGTCGAGCTCGTGGGCCCGCACCGCCCCGGGGCGGGGATCGACCCCGTAGGCGTCGAGGCCCCGGGCCGCCAGGGCCTGCACCAGCCAGCCGTCGCCGCACGCGGCGTGCAGGACCCGCCCGGCCGTGCCGGCCAGCTCGTCGCCCACCGGCCCCGCCCACCACGCCCCGGCCCGGGCCAGCTCGGGGGACTCCACCACCACGGCCGGCGGGGGGGCGCTGTCCTCGGCGGCGCGCCGCAGCTCGCTCACCTGGAGGTCGAGGACGTGCAGGGCCCGGCTCACGGCGGTGGCGAAGGCGCTCACCTGGTAGGTGACCCAGCGCTGGTACCACAGGTTGACCGAGCGCAGCCCCCGCTTGACCATGGCCCCGGCGGGCCGGCGCGAGGCGATGGGGACCATGGGATCGATGAAGACGGCTGCGTCCACCTGGCGCAGCATGTCGGCCAGTCCCGCCCCGCCCCGGCCGTGGGGGGCGTGGCGCAGGAAGAGCTCGTCCAGCTCCCGCTCCACCTGGGGGGGGAGGTCCCCCGCCCCGCGCCGGCGCACCTCGTCGTCGATCTCGCGCCGGACCTGCTCGACGTAGGCCAGCTCGGCCGCGTCGGGCGTGCTCACGCCGGGGTGCGGCACAGGTAGCTCAGGAGGTAGCACCGCTCGATGTCGGCGTACAGGCCCCGGGCCGTGGCCACCTCCTCCACCGAGAACGAGCCCCGCTCCAGCGAGGGGCCGGCGTAGTTGAGGCCCTTGGCCTCGAGCACGTCCAGACCG
>DATJOV010000420.1:0-2617 GCA_035506735.1 Acidimicrobiales bacterium
GGTGATGACCTGCTCGCTCCCCCGCAGCACCCCGACCGGGGTGATGGCCTCCACCGCCGCCCCCCGGTCGTCGGCCCCGGCCTCGTCCCCGTCCGGCCCGAGGGGCAGCACCGCCTCGGAGGGGGGGAGCTGGACCACCACGGCCTGGGCGGCGTCGAGGACCCGCCGGGCGTGCTCGGACACCACCCGCAGGACCTGGGGCTCGGCCAGGGGGGCGTTCACGGCCAGGGCCGCCTCCATGAGCCGGCGCAGCTGGCCGGCGTGGCGGGTGGCGGCCTGCTCGGCCTGGCGGCTCTCGCTCCACAGCAGGACCCGCTCCACCGCGATGGCCACCCGCTCGGCCAGGCCCCGGGCCGTCTCCAGGTCCGAGCGCCGGTAGCCGCGCCGGCCGATGCCGGTGACGAAGCTGAGGGCTCCGAACGACAGGCCCCGCAGGTGCACGGGCACCACGAACATCGAATCGATGCCGGAGTCGGGCGGGGGCTCGAGGGAGACCTCGGGGGTGGCGGGCTCGCCCGCGTGGGGGAGGCGGTCGCGCCGGGCCCGCAGCACCACCTCGGGCCGGCCCGTGGCCAGCACCTCGCGCACCAGGGCCTCCCCCTCGGGATGGGGGTGGGCCACCCGCCGCAGGGTCCCCTCCTCGTCCACCACGTCGACGGCGAACCAGTCGGCGAAGGAGGGCACCACCACGTCGACCAGGCGCACCATGGCCTCGTCGTAGGACTCCAGGGCGGTGGCCAGGACGTCGCCGGCCCGGGCCAGGAGGGCCACGTGCTGGCGGGCGTGCTCGGCCCCGAGCCGGCTGCGGCGCTCGGCCTCGTCCAGCCGGGCCCGCTCGATCGAGGCGGCGGAGCGGTCGGCCACGAGCTGGAGGAGCTGGAGGTCGCGGGCGGCGAAGCGGTGGCCCTTGCGCGTCCCCACCAGCACCACCCCGATGACCGTCCCCCCCACCAGGAGGGGGGCGGCCACGAGCGAGGCCACCTGCCCCCGCAGCACCGGGGCGGCCGACCCCGCCGCCCCCACGTCGTTCACGATGACGGCCTGGGCCCGCGACGCCACCTCGCCCAGCACGCCCTCCCCCACGGCGACGTCGAGGGGATCGGCGTCGGTGTCGGTGGTGCCGAAGCCGTAGGCGGCGCGCACCGTCAGGGTGGCGCCGTCCTCCCCCACCAGGAAGATGGTGGCCACGTCCCCTCCCACCACCCGGCCCGACCGGGCCAGGAGCTCGTCCAGGAGGGCGTCGAGGGGGAGGAAGGACAGGCCGGGGTCGGTCACCGACTGGATGGAGCGCAGGGCCACCCCGGCGTCGTGCAGGCCCAGGCGGATGCGGCGCTCGGCCACCCGCCGGAAGAGGAGGATCACGAGCACCATCACGAAGCTGGCCCCCACGAAGAGCCACCCCAGGGTCTCCGAGGCCGCCGTCTTGTGCTCGACGGTGAGGAAGTGGAAGACGATGATCGAGAACAGGACCCAGCTGACGATGAGGGCCGCTTCCCCCAGCAGCATGTGGCGGCCCAGGGCTTCGCGCAGGAGGCGGTCGGCCTCGGGGCCCTGCTCGTCGGGGACGATGGCGGTGGGGTCGGCCGGGGTGGTGTCCCACTCGGGGCGCACGGGCTCGCGCCTGCGCCGCTCCGGTCCCGGCGACGCCTCCCCGCCCCGTGCTCCGAGAAGCCTCACCGCCCGTCGATCCTACCGCCGGACCTGGGCCGACGACCCCGAACCGTCCTCGAGGTGACCGTCACCGCCGCCGGGGGCCACCGGGAGGCGGCCGGCGCCGACGACGATGACGGTCACCGGGCGTCGCGGCACGGGGCCGGGACGCCGGACGGGGCCGAGGGGGGATCGGTCCCGAGCTGGCGGAGGGGCGGTCAGTCCGAGGCGCGGTGGTGGCGGTAGCCGCCCGGGCCCGGATTGGCCGTGGTGGTCGTGGTGGTCGTGGTGGTGGTGGTCGTGGTCGTGGTCGGCCCCGAGGAGCCGCCCGAGGAACCGGTCACGTCCACGGTGACAGTGGTGCTCGAGGGTCCCACCCCCGAGGAGTTGTAGGCGGCCACCGAGTAGGTGTGGCTCCCGGCCGACAGCCCGGTGTCCTGGTAGGTGGTCACCACGGCGTTGGGCCACCCCGGCCAGGCGATCTCGGTGCCGTCCCGGAAGACGTCGTCACCCAGGGTCCCGGACGGGTTGGTCCACGTCAGGGTGACGGTGGACCCGCTCACGTGGGCCACCAGCGGCCCCGGGGCGCCGGGCACCCCGGCCGTGGCCGTGGCCCCGGCCGGCCCCACCGTGGTGGTGGTGGAGGCCGGTGCCGCCGTGGTGGTGGTGGACGGGGGCCGGGTGGTGGTCGTGGTGGGGGCCGGTGCGGCCGTGGTGGTGGTCACCGGGGGCCGGGTGGTGGTCGTGGTGGGGGCCGGTGCCCCCGTGGTGGTGGTGGACGGCGCCGGGGTGCTCGAGGTCGAGCCGAGGACGGCGTCGTCACCGGCGAAGTCGGTCCTGAACGCCGCCAGGGCGTTCGGGAAGTTGCCGTCGGTGATGTCGTTGTCCTGGCCCCCGGCCGTGTCGTTGAAGGCGAAGATGTCGGTGAAGGCCACGTCGTGGCTGGCGATCCAGGCCGAGAACTCGT
>DATJOV010000421.1:0-11050 GCA_035506735.1 Acidimicrobiales bacterium
GCGCACGCAGGCGGCCTCGCCCACCCGCCCCACCACCCGGTGCACCAGCCCCCCCTGCACCCCGGCGGCGATCAGGCCCACGAAGGCGAACACCGCCCCCACGTCGGCCAGCCCCAGGCCCAGGCGGTGGCGGGCGAAGAGGGGGAAGGTGACCTCGAAGGCGCTGAAGGCCACCACCACCAGCATGGTGACCGTCACCGGCACGGCCGCCGCCTGCAATCCCCGCCGGACGCCGGCCAGGCCCAGCCCGGGGCGCGGGGCGCCGGCCGGGCCGGTGCCCCGGGCGCGGCCCGGGCTGGTCTCGGGGAGCCGCCGCAGGGCCATCACGGCGTTGACGCCGGCCACGGCGGCGGCCACGAAGAAGGGCAGGCGGGCCCCGCCCAGGGCGGCCAGCCCCCCCAGGGCCGGCCCCACCACGAAGCCCACGCCGTACGCCGCCCCGAGCAGGCCGAAGGCCCGGGTGCGCTCGTGCGGGGCCACGAGGTCGCCGGCGGCGGCCTGGGCCACGGCCACGCTCCCGCCCGAGGCCCCGTCCACCACCCGGGCCACGAGCAGGAGCCACAGCGACCCGGCCACCCCGGTGAGGAGGCTCCCGAGGGCCGTCCCCACCAGCGAGACCACCAGGACCGGCTTGCGCCCCACGCGGTCCGAGAGGCGGCCGAGGAGGGGCGCCCCCAGGAGCTGGGCGGCCGAGAAGGCGGCCAGCAGCACACCCACGGCGGTGGGGCCGGCCCCGAGGCGATGGGCGTACAGGGGGAGGAGGGGGATGACGATCCCGAACCCCACCAGGTCGAGCGCCACCGTCGACCACAGGACGCCGAAGCCGGCAGGCAGGCCCCGGGCCGGTGCCGGAGGGCTACGACGTCGCCACCCCCGGGGCTGCGGCATGGTCACAGCACAGGGCACGCCCCCGACGGCGTCAAGTCGGGGCGGTCGGCCCGCCCCCGCCGGTCAGGCCGAGTTGGGTCGGACCTCCACGGCCTGCAGGCCCTTGGGGCCCTCCTTCAACTCGAACTCCACCGCCTGGCCTTCCTCGAGGCTCCGGTACCCGTTCATCTGGATGGCGGTGTGATGGACGAAGACGTCCTCCCCGTCCGACTGGGCGATGAAGCCGTACCCCTTTTCAGAGTTGAACCACTTGACCGTTCCCGAAGGCACGTCCTTCTCCCCTCTGCTGTCCTGCGCCTCTGCTGCTCTGCGCCCCCCTGGCGGCAAAAAGGTAGCAGCGGGCGGCGTCCGGACGGCGGTTCGTTCAGGCCCCGGGGCGGCGCCGCAGCCGCGTCCCCTCGGGCCCGTCCTCCACCACCCAGCCCTGCTCCTCGAGCTCGGCCCGCAGCTCGTCGGCCCGGGCGAAGTGGCGCGCGGCACGTGCCGCGTCGCGCTCGGCCGCCAGCGCCGACGTGGCCGCGTCGAGCTCCCCCCCGGCCCCGCCCCCCACCATGACCGACCCCTCCCCGTGCAGGGTGAGGCCCAGGGCCCCGGCCAGGACGGCGACGGTGGTGGCCAGGCGCCCGGCGGCGTCGGTGTCGCCACGGTCGGCGGCGGCGTGCGCCGCCCGGGCCAGCTCGAACAGCCCCGAGAGGGCCCCGGGGGTGTCGAGGTCGTCGTCCATACGGGCCGTGAAGGCGGCCACGGCCCCCGGGTCGGCACCGGCGCCGGCGGCGCCGGCGGCGTCCAGGGCGCCCAGGGCGGGGTCGAGGCCGAAGCGCCGGGCCAGCTCGTCCAGGCGGGCCAGGCTCCGCTCGGCCTGGTCCACCGTGGCCGGGGTCACCTCGATGGGCGACCGGTAGTGGGCCCGCAGGACGAGCAGGCGGTAGGCGCGGGCGTCGGCCCGGGCCAGGAGGTCGGTGAGCGAGGTGTAGTTGCCCAGGCTCTTGGACATCTTCTCGCCCTCGACGGTGACCCAGCCGTTGTGGACCCAGTGGCAGGCGAAGCGCCGGTGCAGCCCCACCGCCTGGGCCCGCTCGTTCTCGTGGTGGGGGAAGGCCAGGTCGATCCCGCCCCCGTGGAGGTCGAACCCCTCGCCCAGGAGGTCGAGGGACATGACCACGCACTCGGTGTGCCACCCGGGGCGCCCCGGCCCCCAGGGCGAGGGCCAGCTCGGCTCGCCCGCCCTGGCCTTCTTCCACAGGGCGAAGTCGAGGGGGCTGCGCTTCTCCTCGCCCGGCTCCACCCGGGCCCCGGCCCGCAGGGACTCGAGGCTCTGGCGGGCCAGCAGGCCGTAGCCCTCGATGCGCTCCACCGACAGGTACACGCCGTCGGAGGTCTCGTAGGCCGCCCCCACGTCCACGAGGGCGCCCACCAGGGCCACCATGTCGGCGACGTAGGCGGTGGCGTGGGGCACGGCGTCGGGATGCTCGACCCCCAGGGCGTCCATGGCCGCGAACCACACCGCCTCGAACTCCTCGGCCACCTCGGCCGCGCTGCGGCCCTCGGCCGCGGCCCGGGCGATGATCTTGTCGTCGATGTCGGTGATGTTCGAGACGTAGCGGACCTCGAGCCCGGCGAATCGGAGGTAGCGGCGCAGCACGTCGAAGACGAGGGCGAAGCGGCCGTGGCCGAGATGGGGCACGTCGTAGACGGTGGGCCCGCACACGTACATCGACACCCGCCCCGGGTCACGAAGCTCCAGGGGCCGGACGGTGCCGGTGGCCGTGTCGTGGAGCCGGAGCACGCGGAGTACGGTAACCGCACCGTGGACGCCCCCGCGACGACCGCCGTGCAGCCCCCCGGGCTGGAGCCTCCCCGGGCCCCCCGGGTCCCGGACCGGCCCTCGGTGGACGGCCTGGAGGAGAAGTGGGCCGATCGGTGGGAGCGCGACGGGACCTACCGCTTCGACCGCTCCGTGCCCCGGTCCGGCGTCTACGCCATCGACACCCCGCCTCCCACGGTGTCGGGGTCACTGCACATCGGCCACGTCTTCTCCTACACCCACACCGACGCCGTGGCCCGCTACCGCCGCATGCGGGGCTTCGAGGTCTTCTACCCCATGGGCTGGGACGACAACGGGCTCCCCACCGAGCGCCGGGTGCAGAACTTCTACGGGGTGCGCTGCGACCCGGGCCTGCGCTACGACCCCGACTTCACCCCGCCCGACAAGCCCGGGCGCGACCCGGTGGCGGTGTCACGGCCCAATTTCATCGAGCTGTGCGACCACCTCGTGGCCCAGGACGAGCAGGCCTTCGAGCACCTGTGGCGCCGCCTGGGCCTGTCGGTGGACTGGACCCAGACCTACGCCACCATCGACACCGCCGCCCGACGCGTCTCGCAACGGGCCTTCCTGCGCATGCTGGGGGCGGGCCACGCCTACTCGGCCGAGGCCCCCACCCAGTGGGACGTGGACTTCCAGACGGCGGTGTCGCAGGCGGAGATGAAGGACGTGGAGCGCCCCGGCGCCTACCACCGCATCGCCTTCCCCCGGGTGGGACGGTCCGGGGCGGTGGAGATCGAGACCACCCGGCCCGAGCTGCTGCCGGCGTGCGTGGCGTTGGTGGCCCACCCCGACGACGAGCGCTACCGCCCCCTGTTCGGCCACGCCGTCCTCACGCCCCTGTTCGCGGTGCAGGTCCCGGTGGTGGCGCACGAGCTGGCCGACCCCGAGAAGGGGTCGGGCATCGCCATGGTCTGCACCTTCGGCGACACCACCGACGTCACGTGGTGGCGCGAGCTGTCGCTTCCCACCCGCACCGTGGTGGGCCGTGACGGGCGGCTCCGGCCGGTGCCGTGGGGCGAGGAGCCCTGGCCCTCCCACGACCCCGCCGCGGCGGCGGCCGCCTACGCCGAGCTCGAGGGCCGCACCGTGGCGCAGGCCCAGCGGCGCGTGGTGGAGCTCCTGGAGGAGGCGGGGGCGCTGGTGGGCCCGCCCACCCCCATCTCCCACCCCGTTAAGTACTACGAGCGGGGCGACCGGCCCCTCGAGATCGTCTCCAGCCGCCAGTGGTACGTGGGCACCCTGGCCCTGCGCCAGCGCCTGCTCGACCGGGGACGCCAGCTGCGCTGGCACCCCCCCCACATGGTGCACCGCTACGAGGCCTGGGTGGAGGGGCTGAACGGCGACTGGAACATCAGCCGCCAGCGCTTCTTCGGCGTCCCCTTCCCGGTGTGGTACCGGCTCGGGGCCGACGGGGCCGTCGAGTACGACAGCCCCCTGCTCCCGTCCGAGGACCGTCTCCCCGTCGACCCCTCGAGCGACGTCCCCGACGGCTACGAGGAGTCGTCCCGCGGTGTCCCGGGCGGCTTCGTGGGCGACCCCGACGTCATGGACACCTGGGCCACGTCCTCGCTCACGCCCCAGGTGGCGGGGCGCTGGGAGGAGGATCCCGACCTCTTCGACCGCGTCTTCCCCATGGACCTGCGTCCCCAGGCCCACGAGATCATCCGCACCTGGCTCTTCTCCACCGTGGTGCGCTCCGAGCTCGCCTTCGGCTGTCTGCCCTGGAGCGACGCCGCCATCTCGGGCTGGGTCCTCGACCCCGACCGCAAGAAGATGTCGAAGTCCCAGGGCAACGTGGTCACCCCCCTCCCCCTGCTCGAGGCCCACGGCGCCGACGGCGTGCGCTACTGGGCCGCCAGCGGGCGCCCCGGGGTGGACACCGCCGTCGACGAGGGCCAGATGAAGGTGGGCCGCCGCCTGGCCATCAAGGTCCTCAACGCCTCGCGCTTCGCCCTCGGCCGCCTGGGCGACGACCTCCCCGGGGCCGATGCCGTGGTGGCCCCCCTGGACGTGGCCCTCCTGCGCCGGGTGCGGGCTGTGGTGGAGGACGCCACCGCCGCCTTCGAGGACTACGACTACGCCCGGGCCCTGGAGACGACCGAGGCCTTCTTCTGGGGCTTCTGCGACGACTACGTGGAGCTGGTGAAGGGCCGCGCCTACAGGACGGGGGCCGAGACCGGGCCGGCCTCGGCCCGCGCCACCCTGGCCCTGGCCCTCTCGGTGCAGCTGCGCCTCCTGGCCCCCTTCGTGCCCTTCGTGACCGAGGAGGTGTGGTCGTGGTGGCACGCCGGCTCGGTCCACCGGGCGCCCTGGCCCGCCCCGGGCGAGCTCCCCTCCGCCGCCCTCGGGGGCGACGCCGGCGTCATGGAGATGGCCGCGTACGTCCTGGGGGAGATCCGCAAGGCCAAGTCCAACGCCAAGGTCTCCATGCGGGCTCCGGTGGCCCGGGTGACGGTGGTGGACAGCGCCGAGCGCCTGGCCCTGCTCCGGGCGGCCGCCGACGACGTGTGCGAGGCGGGGGGCGTGGCCGAGCTCGTCACCCGGGAGGGACCACCCGAGGTCGTCGTGGAGCTGGGACCGACCCCGTGAGGCGGCGGCGGCGGTGAGCGCCGCCGACCCCGAGGTGCAGGCCGCCGTGGACGGGTGCCGCCGGGCCCACGAGCGTCTCCTGGCCGCCGTCGAGGGCCTCGACGACGCCGGGGTGCGGGCCCCGAGCCTCCTCCCCGACTGGAGCCGGGCCCACGTCCTCACCCACCTGGCCCGCAACGCCGACTCCCACACCCGCATGCTGGGCGCCGCCCTGGCGGGCGAGGCGGTGGAGCAGTACGCCGGGGGCGCCCAGGAGCGGGCCGCGGCCATCGCCGCCGGGGCGGACCGGCCCGCCGACGCCGTCCGGGCCGACGTGGCCCGCAGCGTGGCCGGGCTCGAGGCCGCCTGGGCGGCCATGACGCCGGCCGCCTGGGACGGCCACGGCCTGGCCCGGGGCACGCCGTGGCCGTGCCGGTCCATGCCGGCCATGCGCCGGCGGGAGGTGGAGATCCACCTGGTGGACCTGGGGACGGGCCTCATCCCGGGGGCCTGGCCCGAGGACTACGTGCAGGCCGAGCTGCCCCGGGCCCTGGCCGGCCTGCCCGAGCGCCTCGATCCCGACGGGCGCCGCGCCCTGTTGGCCTGGCTGGTGGGCAGGCGGCCGGACCCCGGACCGCTCCCCCTCCGGCGGTGGGAGGAGCGCCCCGGCGGCTACCTCCGGGGCGTCACCTGACCCGGCGGCGGTCACGGCCCGTCGGGGGCGGGGCCCTCAGGCGTCGAGCTTGAACACCCGCACGGCGTTGTCGCGCAGGAACGGTCGCCACACGTGGTCCCGGAGCGGGACCCGGGGCAGCTCGGTGAAGATGCGCTCGAGGGTCAGTCCCATGGGGAAGTAGCCGCCGTACAGGACCTTGTGGGCGCCGCGGGTGTTGGCGTAGTCGATGACGGCCCGGGGGTAGTACCGGGGGGCGAAGGCACTCGTCATGTAATGGAGCCCGGGCCATTTGAGCATGAGCTTGACGGCCAGCTCCTCCCACGGCTCGGCCCCGTGGCGCATCACGATGCGCAGGTCGGGGAAGTCGTAGCAGACCTGGTCGAAGTGCATCACGTCCTGGCACGCCGAGGGCACCCGGGGCCCGGCGATGCCGGCGTTCACCACGATGGGCAGGTCGAGGTCGACGCAGGTCTGGTACACGGGGTAGTAGCGGCGGTCGCTCACCGGCACCTGGGGGTTGCACCCGGCGGGGAAGGTGGTCACGGCCTTGATGCCGCGCTCGGCGTGCGCCTGCCGGATGGTGCGCACCGCCCGGCCGATGTCGTTGGGGTCGAGCGCCTCCAGGGTGGGCCGGAACCGGCCGGGATGCTCGGCCAGGGCCCGGTCCACCGTGGCCCCGGCCAGGCCCACCAGGCCGATGTCGATGCCGAAGCGGTCCATCTCCCGCACCGTCACCGCCACCGGATCGTCACCCCCGGCCGCGCCCAGCTCCTCGAGGGGATCCCGCCGGAACATGTAGGAGACGGGCGAGCGCGTGGTGCCGTCGTCGGGGTCGCGCAGCTGGGGCCGGAGGAAGCCGAAACGCCGGAGGGCGTCCGTGCTCGGGAAGCCGATCATGCAGTCGACGACGCCGACGTCGCTGGGCATGGGCACGGCCCGCCACCGTACCGTGCTGGCGGGCGGGGCCGGCGCAGGTCAGAATCCCCCCGACCCGGACAACGGAGGTGGGGCGTGGACGTTCCCGACATGACGGGCAAGACCGTCGTCATCACCGGCGGCAACTCCGGCATCGGGCTCGAGACGGCCGTGGCCCTGGCCAGGGCGGGGGCCCGCACCGTGATCACGGCACGGGACCGGGCCCGGGGCGAGGCGGCCGTGGCGGACATCGGGGCGCGCTCGGGCCGGGGCGCCGTGGAGCTGGCCGTGTTCGACCTCGGGTCCCTGGCCTCGGTGCGCCAGGGCGCCCAGGACCTGCTCGAGCGGTGCGAGCGCATCGACGTGCTGGTGAACAACGCCGGCCTGGTCCTCTCCGACCGGCGCCTGAGCGCCGACGGCCTCGAGGCGACGTTCGCCATCAACCACCTCGGGCCCTTCCTGCTCACCGAGCTGCTGCTCGACCGCATCCGCTCCAGCGCCCCGGCCCGGATCGTCAACGTGGCGTCGACGGCCCACAAGGGCGCCCGCCAGCTGGACTTCGACGACCTCCAGGCCACCCGCGCCTACCGGGGCATGCAGGTGTACTCGCGCTCGAAGCTGGCCAACATCTACTTCACCACCGAGCTGGCCCGGCGCCTCGAGGGCACGGGGGTGACGGTGAACTGCCTCCACCCCGGCACCGTGGCCACCGGCTACGGGCGCGACGGGGACTCCTCGGGCGTGCTGGCCTTCGGCCTGAAGCTCATCAAGCCCTTCATCCTCGACGCCGAGCGGGGGGCGCGCACCTCGGTCTATCTGGCCTCGTCGCCCGAGGTGGCCGGGGTCACCGGGACGTACTTCGTGAAGTGCCGGCCCCGCACGCCCTCCCGGGCGGCGCGCGACGACGCCGCCGCCAGGCGCCTGTGGGACGTGAGCGAGCAGCTGGTGGCGGCCTCGGGCTGATCAGCCCGCTTCGCCCATGTAGGCCTCGAGGAGGTGGTCCCCGACCTCCTCGGGCGTGCCGGCCCGCACGATGCGGCCGTTGACCATGACGGCGGCGTGGTCGGCGATGGCCAGCGCCGTCTGGGCGAATTGCTCCACCAGGAGGATGGTGATCCCGTCCTGGGCCACCGCCCGCGCCACCTGCTCGTAGAGCTCGGCCACCACCAGCGGGGCCAGGCCCATGGAGATCTCGTCCAGCAGCAGCATGCGGGGATTGGTGAACAGGGCCCGGGCCAGCGCCAGCATCTGCTGCTCGCCCCCCGAGAGCCGGCCCGCCAGCTGCTTGCGACGCTCCCCCAGGACGGGGAAGCGGGCGTAGCTCTGCTCCTCGAGGTCGGCCACCTTGGTGGACCGGCTGCGGTAGCTGTACATGAGGATGTTCTCGGCCACGGTCAGGTTGGGGAACACGGCCCGGCCCTCGGGGACGGCGCACAGGCCCCGGCGGGCCAGGCGGTCCGGGGCGGGGCGGCGCAGCACCTCACCGTCGAAGGCCACGGTGCCGACCGTGGGGGGCATGCGGCCGCTCGCCACCTTGAGCAGCGTGGACTTCCCGGCCCCGTTGGGCCCGAGGAGGGCGACCACCGACCCCTCGGCGACCTCCAGGGACACGCCGTGGACGACCTCGATGCGCCCGTAGGCGGCGTGCACGTCGTCCAGCACGAGCAGTGGGCCCCTGGCACCGGCACCGGGCCGGTCCCCTGCCCCCTCGGCCGCAGCGCTTCCGTCGCCCGGGGAGGCCGGAGGGGCCGGGACGGCGGGGGGCGGTGGGAGGTGCAGGAGGCTCGGCTCGTCGCCGGCCGGGGCCCCGTCCACGAAGAGCGGTCCCCGGTGGACGGCGGCCTGGACGTCCTCCTCGGCCGCCCCCAGGTAGGCGGCCTGCACCGCCGGGTCGGCCTGGACCGTGGCGGGATCGCCCTCGGCGATGATCATCCCGTAGTCGAGCACGCTCACCCGGTGGCAGATGCTCATCACCAGGCTCATGTCGTGTTCCACCAGGAGCACGGCCATGCCCCGGGCGGCGAGGTCGGTGAGGACCTCCCCCAGCTCCGCCGTCTCCTGGTGGTTGAGCCCCGAGCTGGGCTCGTCCAGGAGCAGCACCGAGGGCCCCGTGGCCAGGGCCCGGCCCACCTCGAGGAGCCGGGCCAGTCCCGTGGGCAGGAGGTCACCGGGCTCGTCGGCCACGGCGGAGAGCCCCACGTGGCGGAGGAGGATGTCGGCCTCGGCGATGGAGCTCACCCCGGTGGGGCGGTGGCGCCGGGTCTCGGCCGCCATCTGCACGTTCTCGCGGGCGGTGAGGGTGCCGAACAGCTCGAGGCGCTGGAAGGTGCGGGCGATGCCGAGCCGGGCCCGGTGGTGGGGCGGCTTGGCCGTGATGTCCTGGTCCCCCAGGCGCACCCGCCCCCGGGTGGGGGTCTGCAGGCCGGTGATGACGTTGAAGAGCGTGGTCTTCCCGGCGCCGTTCGGTCCGATGAGGCCGGTCACCATGCCGGGGCGGACCGTCAGGTTCACCTCCTGCAGGGCCTGGACCCCGCCGAAGCGCACGGCGATCTCCTCCACGGCGAGCTCAGCCAACGGAGCGCACCTCGGCCTCGAGCGGGCCGGCCACGGCCAGGGCGGGCGGGGTCAGCTGGTCCAGGCCCGGCCCCCGGCGCAGGCGGTGGGCGGCCCAGCGCTCCCGCACCTCGTCGTAGAGGCGGCCGATGCCGTTGGGGTTGCGGCCGATGCTGACCACGCCCACGCCGATGCCGAGCTGGGTGAAGTCGGGGATCTGGGGCAGGTGCGCCCCGATGACGGGGCCCACGGCGAGGAAGATCCCGGTCATGGCCGCCCCGGTGAGGAGGTTGACCCCGGTCAGGGTGAGGCCGGCGAAGATGGCGATGCTGAGCAGGAAGTCGAAGGCCGAGGCGCTCACCTCGGTGTTGAGCCCCCCGTACAGGGCCCCGGCCAACCCGGCCATGGCGGCCGAGAAGGCGAAAACCGAGAGCTTGGTGAGGGTGAGGCTCAGGCCCACCGTGCTGCACGCCGCGGGCGAGTCGTTCATCGACACCAGGCGCCGGCCGTAGCGGCCCCGGCGCAGGGCCCCCACCCCCACCATGCACAGGGCCAGCACCACCGCCAGCAGGACGTCGAAGGCCCGGTTGGTGCTGAAGCGCATGCCGAAGATGTCGGGCCGGCCCACCGGGATCGACCCACCCACCCCCATGACCGAGGTGTTGGTGAAGAACACCTGGTCCATGAGCACGGCGAAGGACAGCGTGGCCAGGGCCAGGTACAGACCCCGCAGGCGCAGGGCTGGCAGGGCCAGCACCGCCCCCACGGCGGCGCACACACCCATGGCGGCTACCACGCCCAGCACCGACCCGCCGCCGTCCACCCAGTGCATGGTGACGGCCCCCAGGCCGAGGAAGCTGAACTGGCACAGCGACACCTGCCCGGCGTAGCCCGACAACGGGACCAGGCTCAGGGCCAGGATCGAGAGGACCAGGGCGTTGCCCAGGGTGAAGAGGTTGTTGCCCTGCAGCACCCCGCCCAGGGCCACGGCGGCCACCACGATGACGGCCGCGCCCACCACGGTGGTGCGGAGGCTGGCCACCCGGGGGGGCCGGACCTTGGCCACCCGGCCGATCACGAGGCGGACCTCGGGGATGAACAGCAGGGCCAGGAAGAGCATGATCATGGGGAGCGCTTCGTTGAGGTCGTTGCGCACTCCGCTCGGGGCGTACCCGATGGACATGGAGTTGGCGAGGCCCAGGATCATGGCGCCGAGGAAGGTGAAGGGGAGGCTGCGCAGGCGCCCCACCACCGCCGCGGCGTAGCCGTAGATCACCAGCACGGTGAGGGTGGTGATGTCCATGGTCTGGGAGTTCTGCACCAGGAGGATCCCTCCCAGCCCGGCGAACATGACGCCGATCATCCAGGCGTAGGCCGAGATCCGTCCCGACGGTGCCCCGGCCAGCTGGGCCAGGGAGGGGTCGTCGACCACGGCCCGCATGGCCACCCCGGTCCGGGTGCGCTTGAAGAAGAGGCGGAGGAACACCGCCACCGCCACCGCCACCCCCACGGTGACGAGCTGCTCGGTCGACAGGACCACCCCGGCGACCTGGAGGGGGTTGCCGTTGGCGAGGTCCGGGGTGTTGAACGTGCCCGATCCCGGGTTCCACAGGGCATTGGCCGCC
>DATJOV010000422.1:0-4746 GCA_035506735.1 Acidimicrobiales bacterium
ACGGCAACGGCAACGGCAACGGCAACGGCAACGGCAACCAATATGGACCATTTACGACCGGTTGTACTGGCTCCGGCTGCCTTCATGGGATTTACAGTGAACCGAGTTGGCAAGGAACTTATCTCGGAGCCGTCTACTCACCGGTGTACATCTACTGCTACACGACCGGCACAAACTACAAGGGTGATGACGAGTACGACCTGCTGACAACAGGGGGATACATAACGGACTATTACGTGATCTTGAATGGACAGGAGTCTGCCTCGGAGTTCGGCATACCTCACTGTTAGCACAGTACTTTGATTTGAGGGGATCCTTGCTGTTGCACCGAGTTGCGGCCCCGGGGGCGGGCAGGAGGTTCAAGAGGACGAACTCGTCCATGCGATGACCACCGAAGGGTCGGCCCGCTTCGGCTTGAACAACTGCCAGAAAGTCGTCGGACCCCAGTGACCGGTGGATCAGCTCAAGGGGCCCCGGTCACCCTGAGCGAACCAGTCGAAACACCCGGACCCGGTCGGGCCCGCTACGCCACTCGTCGCCGGCAGCGGACCTCTTGATCCGGACAGACCTCAGACGGGAGGCTGCACGGTATCGCCTCCGGGACGCCGGTAAGGGTCCCAGACGGCCCCGGGCCAGACAACGGGCGGCCTTCGGAACGACCCGGGCGGTGGTGTGGGGCGTCGCGCGTCGTTTTCGTCCCAGGCGCAAAGGCCTTCGGCCCCTCGCCGTGCGCCCATCGCCCTGCTTCCCGGGTGGGCGCGCCGGTGGCCTGCTGGTGGCCTTTCCTCGCGCCCCGGTGCGCGGCGGTTTGCTGTCGCCGGGCGAGCTGCCCCTTGCTTTCTCCGGGAGAGGTAGTGGGCGCAACAGGACTCGAACCTGTGACCTCAGCCGTGTGAAGGCTGCGCTCTAACCAACTGAGCTATGCGCCCCGGTGCATGCCGGTGACCCGTCCCACCGGCGCTGGATCCCCCGACAGCCCGAGCAGCCTACCGTCGGCCCCGGACCCGGGCGACCAACCTCGGCGCGGTGGCGTCGGGGGCGGGCCGGCCCGGCGGGCTCACGAGGGCTCAGTCCCGGGGATCGCCCTTGTCGCTGACACCGGCGGCGTCGAAGGTGGCCATCTCCCGCAGGATCCGGGCCGCGGCCTGCACCACGGGCACGGCCAGGACGGCGCCGCTCCCCTCCCCCAGGCGCATGCCCAGATCCAGCACCGGCTCCAGGCCGAGATGGCTCAGGGCGGCGCTCGCCCCGGGCTCGGCCGATCGGTGCCCGGCGATCACGTACCCGAGCGCCTCGGGGGCCAGCGCCGCCGCCACGAGGAGCGCCGCCGTGGCGATCACCCCGTCCACCACCACCGGCACCCGGGCGGCGGCGGCGCCGACCACGAAGCCGCTCAGGGCGGCGATCTCCAGGCCCCCCAGGGCGGCCAGGGCCTCGAGGGGGTCGGCGTCGGGCGCCACCCGGGCCAGGGCCCGCTCCACCACGCCCACCTTCCGTTTCAGCATCTCGTCGTCGATCCCGGTCCCCCGCCCCGTGACCTCGGCCGCCGGCCGTCGGGTGAAACGGGCGATGACGGCGGCCGACGCCGTGGTGTTCCCGATCCCCATGTCGCCCGTGACGAGGAGGCCCGACCCCCGGTCGACGGCCTCCCGGGCCACGTCGGCCCCGATGTCGAGGGCGGCGACGGCTTCGTCGACGGTCATGGCCGGTCCCGCCGCCAGGTTGCGCGTCCCGGCCCGGACGGGCCGGCGCACCAGCTGCCCGCCGTCGGAGGGGATGGGCGTGGCCACCCCGACGTCCACCACCACCACCTGCGCCCCGGCCGCCCGGGCCAGGACGTTGATGGCGGCGCCGCCGGTGCAGAAGTTGGCCACCATCTGGGCCGTGACCTCCTGGGGCCAGGGCGTGACACCCTCGGCCACGACGCCGTGGTCGGCGGCGAAGACGGCCACCATGACCGGCTCGGGCACGGGCGGGGGGCACTCGGCCGCGATGCCCGACAGGCGGATGCCGATGTCCTCCAGACGCCCCAGGGAGCGGCGGGGCTTGGTCAGCCGATCGTGGTGCTCGGCCGCGGCGGCCATGGCGGCGGCGTCGACGGGCCTGAGGGCCCTGCGGGCGGAATCGAACGGACCTTCGGTCATGCCATGCTCCCTTGTGGGTCGACGACGTCGGAGGGGCCGGGCCCGGTGCCGCTGCGCTCGGGCCGCTCGGGATGGGGCTCGAGGCCCTCGAGGGCCCGGTCGAGCTGCTCGAGTCCCGATGCGCTCGGCACGGCGATACGCACCGTCCCGGGAAGCCCGAACGAGGCGCAGTCGCGGACGACCACGCCCCGGCGGGCCAGGTCGTGGCGCAGGCCGGGCGCCGCCACCAGGACCCAGTTGGCCTCCGACGGCGCCGGGTCGAGCCCGTGGCGGCGCAGGACGGCGACCAGGTCGTGGCGCAGGCCGTCCACGAGCGCCCGCCACCGGGGCAGGTCGACGGGCTCGAGCAGGGCGGGCAGGGCCGCCGCTGCCAGCCCGTTCACCGACCACTCGGCCTGGCGGGACCGGCAGCGCTCGACCACGTCGAGGCGGTCGGGGGGGGCGAGGACGTAGCCCAGGCGCAGCCCCGGGCACGACAGCAGCTTCGTGAGCGAGCCCACCACGACGGCGTCGGGGTCCCCTCTGGTCCACGTGCCGGTGGCCAGGGCGAAGAACGCCTCGTCCCACACCCCGGCCCGGGCCGAGGCCGCGGCCAGCCGGCCGCTCGGGTTGTGGGGATTCGACCGCCAGCGCGGTCCCCGTCCCGCTCCCCGGGGATGGAGGGCGAACTCGGGCTCCACCACGTGCCCCCCGAGCTCCGCCGCCACGAGCCCGATGGCCTCGGCCCCGCCGTTGGTGACGAGGAGGCGCTCCTCCCCGACGCCCATGGCCGCCGCCAGGGCGGTGTGGGCCGGGCGGGCGTCGGGGTAGCGACGCAGCGCCCCCAGATGGCGGGCCACCACGGGGGCGGGGTCGGGGGCCACCGGGTTGAGCGACTGGCTCAGGTCGAGCACGGTGGCAGGGTCGAGACCGAGGGCCCGGGCCACAGCCGGGGCGTCGCCCCCGTGGGGGCCGGGGGGTGGCACGGCCCTCACCGTCGACCCCCGGGACGGCGCCGCGCCAGGCGGACCGCGCCGACACCGGCCAGCGCCCCGGCCAGGGCCGTCCCGACGTGGCGCGACAGCGCCGTGGCGGCGGCGATGTCGGCGGGTTCGGGGTGCCGCCCCGCCCCCAGGACGGGACGCACCTCGGCCCGCTCCCCGTAGTGGTTGGTCCCCCCCAGGCGCAGCCCCAGGGCCCCGGCGAAGGCGGCCTCGGCCACCCCGGCGTTGGGCGAGGGGTGGGAGGGGGCCTGCGTCCGCACCGCCGTCCACACCGCGCCGGCACGACCGGGTCGTACCGCAGCCACCAGCGCGGCGGTGAGGCGCGCCGGCACGTAGGCGGCGACGTCGTCGAGACGGGCGCTGGCCCAGCCGTAGCGGCGGTAGCGGTCGTCGCGGTAGCCGACCATGGCGTCCATGGTGTTCACGGCACGATAGGCGAGCACCCCCGGTGCCCCTCCCAGGGCCGCCCACAGGGCCGGGGCCACCACGGCGTCCACGGTGTTCTCCGCCACCGACTCCACCACGGCCCGCGCCATGCCGGCGACGTCGAGGGTGGTCACGTCCCGCCCCACCAGCCCGGGCAACAGCGCCCTGGCCTCCTCCAGGCGGCCCCCCTCGAGGGCGTCGGCCACGGCGCCGGCGCTGCGGCGCAGGGACCGCCCGGCCACGGCCAGGGCGGTGGCGGCGGCCGTGGACGACACGGCGCGCCCCGCCGCCAGGCCCAGGGCCACCCCGAGGGCGCAGTGCGCCACCCCGGCGCGGCGGGTGGGGCGGTAGAGCCGGGCCTCGACCCCCGCCATGACCGAGCCGAACGCCGCCACCGGATGCAGGGCCCGGGGTGGCTCGCCCAGGAGCTCGTCGCCGAGGAGCCCGATGGCGGCGCCGAGGGGCCGGGGCGGTGGTCCCCCCCTCACCACCGGGCCGCCAGGACCAGGAGCCCCACCGTCTCGCCCACCACGCCGGCGGCGCCCAGCACGTCACCGGTGAAGCCGCCCAGTCGGCGCCGGGCCAGGGCCACCACGGCGACGGCGGCCGCCACCCCCGCCCCGACGGCGGCGGCACCGGGCCCGCCCCGGCCGGCCACGGCCAGGCCGAAGCTGAGCACGGTCCCCGTCACGACGACCACCACGAGCCGGCGCCGGGCCCCGAGGGACCGGCCCGGCCCCCCGGCGTCCGCGTCGAGGAAGGCAGTGGCCAGCCCACCGGGCCGGGCGTAGGGGACGGTGCCGGGCACCACGGCCATCACCGTGCGCGACGCGCACCACAGGCCGCCCACCACCAGGGGGACGGCGGTGGTGGAGGAGAACGCCGCGAACCGGGTGACGAGGACCACGGCCAGGGTCACCGCCCCGAAGGCCCCCACGGCGGGGTCGGCCATGACCTCGAGCCTCCGCGCCCGAGGCAGGGGGGCCAGCAGCCCGTCGCCGGCGTCGGCCAGCCCGTCGAGGTGCAGCGCCCCTGTGAGGGCGGCATCGGCCGCCAGGGCCACGGCGGCGGCGACCCCGGCCGGCCAGGCCCGTCCCGCCAGCCACCACAGGCCGCCCACGGCCAGCCCCAGGCCGGCGCCCACGAGGGGGAACCAGGCCAGGGCGCCGGCGTCGGGCACGGCGCTCGGCCCG
>DATJOV010000423.1:0-12035 GCA_035506735.1 Acidimicrobiales bacterium
GATTCCCGGCGGGCGGGCTCATCCTCAGGTCTGACCCGGGCCCGGCGGCCCGTCCCGCGGCCGGCGCCGCTCGTCGTCCCGGAGGAGCGGCGCGACCCGGGGTCAGTCCCCGGGCGGGGGCTCCCATCCCCGGATGGTCCACTCGGGGGCGCTCTTCTCGAGCCGGTCGATCCTCCCCCCCAGGGTCACCAGGTGGTCACTGAGCTCCCGGACCGCCTTCGTCAGATCGGCCACGGCCTCGTGGGTGGGGGTGGCCCCCGCCTCGGCGTGCTTTGCGATGGAGGCCTTGAGACGCCCGAGCGCCTCCTCCAGCGACGGTTCGGAGCTCGGGCCGGCCACCGCGGCGATGCTACCAACGGCGCTGGCGGCCACGCCGGGCGGCCGCCCCGCGAGGCGTCGCTGCCATCACGCTGCGCGGACGGGCCGGGAGGCGAGGCGCCCGACCGCCTCGTCGTGCGACCACGGGCGCCGCGCCACCAGGTACCAGGCCGCCGCCCCCGCCACGGCCACCCACCCGGCGACGACCAGGGCCGGCGGGGCCGACACCAGGAGCCCGGGCGCCGTGACGTCGGCGACGCACCCGAGGGCGGAGAGGAGCACGACCGTCCGCAGCGCGGCCCGGTGTGCGCCCACGGCCAGGAAGGCGATCCCCCACGTCTCGTACCAGGGCCAGACCACGGGTCCGAGGAGGGCGAAGGCGAGCAGGCTCCAGCCGAGGGCCCGCACGGGCCCGATGCGGTCGACCCGCCCCACCAGGCGCAGCGTGACGAGGGTGGCCAGGGCGAGGCCGGCCAGGCGAGCCGCCGTCACGAAGGGACCGGCACCACCGGTGTCGCCGAGCGCCCGGGCCAGGTCGTGGAGGGCCAGTCCCGCCGCCGTGGCGGGGTCGAGCCAGGAGACCACCCTGCCGGAGCCGAACAGCGCACCGACCCACCGCCAGCCGAGCCGGCACGCCAGGCCGGCGGCGGCCATCACCCCGACGGCACCGAGCGTGGCGGCCGCGGCCCGGGCGGCCCGCCGCGCCGTGCCCGGACCGCCCCACCACGCCCAGCCCACGATCACGGCCACCAGGAGGGCGGGGACCTTGATCTCGGCCGCCAGGCCGCACACGACGACGGCCGCCACCACGTGGCCACGGGCACCGAGCGCACAGGCCGTGGCGGCCAGCCCCAGCATGAGGGCGTCGTTGTGGGCTCCCCCGACCAGGACGAGGAGGGTCAGGGGGTTGAGGAGGGCCAGGGTGAACGCACCGGGGTCGTCGGCCCCCACGGAGCGAGCCAGATCGGGGACGGCCCAGGCCAGGAGGGCGATCCCCGCCAGCGCCACCACCCGGAACCCGGCCGCCGATCCGGCCACGCTGCCCCCGGCGAGCCGGACGACCCCCCCGGCCAGCCGCTCCCAGGCCGGTCCGTACGGGGCGGTGGCGTGGAGCCAGAGCGGGTCGACGGCCCGGGTGAAGGGGCCCGGGCCGAGCACGGCCGGGGCCCGCAGGTCGGGATCGATGCCCCTGGCCACGAGGTCGCCCTGGGCGGCGTAGCTGTAGACGTCCCGGCTGAACAGGGGCGGGGCGAGGACGAGCGGCGCCGTCCACGCCCCCAGGACGGGGAGCAGGGCCCGGGTCCCGGCCGGCGGTTGCGCCCGTACCGTCCGCAGCGTCTCCAGCCACGCCCCGAGGAGGACGGCGATGCCGGCGTAGACGAGGACGATGCCGAGGAACTGGGCCGCACCCTCGGTCCCTCGGCCCGCCGGCGGCGATGACCCCAGGATCCACGGGCTGCGGCCGGCGGCCACGAAGGGGGACCCGGGCAGGTGCACCCCCACGAGCACGCATGCCGAGCCGGCGAAGCCCAGCGCGGCCAGGTGCCACAGCCCCCAGGGGCGTGGCACCGGACCGAGCGACGCCGCCGGGCGGCCCGACGACGCCACGACTCAGGGCTCCGTCGGATCTCGGTGGAGCACGACGGCGCCGTCCGGCTCCAGGGCCCCGGCGGCCCCGGTGTCGGCCAGGACCACGTCGGCCCCGGCGGACCGGCGGACGTCGGTGGCCAGGGTCACGGCGAGACAGCCCGCACCGAAGAACACCGCGGCCCGGTCGGGGGATTCGCCCGTCGAGCCCAGGGCCCCGTGGAAGCGTCGTTGCCTCGCCGAGCCGGTCGCGCCGAGGGTCACGAGCGAGACCCGCTGCTCCATGGGGGCAGTATGGCAGGGACGGCCCGAGGGCCCGGCGGCGCGGCGGCGTCCGACCGCGTCCGGCCCCGTAGGCTCACCCGATGATCACCATCAGGGCCGCCCATGGCCGCGACGTCCCGGCCGTGCTCGAGCTGTGGCGGGCGGCCGGGGCCGAGCCCACGCACACCGATGATGCCCGCAGCCTCGGCGCGCTGGTCGAGCACGACGGGGCAGCGCTGTGGGTGGCGGAGTCCCAGGGCCGGATCGTCGGCACGGTCATCGCCGGGTGGGACGGGTGGCGCGGCTCGGTGTACCGGTTGGTGGTGGCGTCCGACCACCGCCGTCGCGGCCTGGGACGCAGCCTTCTGGCCGAAGCCGAGCGCCGTCTGGCCGATCGCGGCGCCCGTCGGCTCCAGGCCGTCGTGGTGGCGTCCGACGACCGGGCCACCGCCTTCTGGCGGGCGAGCGGCTGGGCGGAGCAGGTCGAGCGCCTGCGCTTCGTCACCGGTTAGCTCCGAAGCAGGCGGTCCACCACCTCCCGGTCCACCTCGGCGTCCACCTCGACGACCTTGGTGCGGCCGGCGCCGCCCGCCACGATCCTGACGTGACCCTTCGGGATGCCGAGCGCCTCGGCCACCGCCGCCACGACGGCGCGGTTGGCGGCGCCCTCCGCCGCCGGCGCCGTCACCCTGACGCGCAGGGCCCGGTGCGGGCCCTCGCCGTGACTGCCGCCCACGGCGGTGCGCCGGGCCCCGGGGGTCACCCGGACGCTCAGGCGCACCGGCCCCGCGCCCGGGGGAGGTGGCCGAGGCGCGGCAGCACCCCGCCCCGGCGGCCCGGCCCGGTGCGCCTCACCGCAGGAGGAACCGGGCGGGCATGGAGGAGGCGCCGCGCAGGAGGAGACCGCCGGTGGGGGTGGGGGGAGCGGTGAGCTCGATCTCGGCCACCCGTCGGCTCAGGGTCTCCAGGGCGACCCGGGCCTCGAGGCGGGCCAGCGGGGCTCCCAGGCACAGGTGGATGCCGCTCCCGAAACCGAGGTGGTCGGCAGGCTGGCGTCGCAGGTCGAAGCGGTCCGGGTCGGCGAAGTGCCGCTCGTCGCGGTTGGCGGATCCCATGTGGGCCAGGACCACGGCGCCGGCGGGCAGATCGGTGGCGCCCAGGCGGACGGGCCGGGTGGTGCCCCGGGGCACGGTCTGGACCGGGCTGTCGAAGCGCAGCGCCTCCTCCACCGCCCCGGGGACGAGGCCGGGCTCCTCGTGCAGGGCGCCGAGCACGCCGGGGTCGGCGCAGAAGACCTTGGCCGCATTGGACAGGAGGTTGGTGGTGGTCTCGTTCCCCGCCACCAGGAGCAGGATGCAGAACAGCACCAGCTCCTCGGCCGTGAGCGGCTCCTCGTCGGCTTCGGCCCGGCCGATGAGCATGCTGACGAGGTCCGAGCCGGGCCCGGTCCGGCGCTCCTCGATGGCCTGGCCGAAGAAGCCCACCATCTCCACCAGGCTCTCGGCCCGGCGGTCGCTGGCGTCGGTCCCCCCCACGAAGGTGCCGATGAGGTCGTCCGACCATCGCTTGAAGTCGGCGCGCATGGCGGCGGGGATGCCCATCAGCTCCCCGATGACCAGGACCGGGAACGGCCAGGTGAAGTCGCCGACCCAGTCGGCCCCGCCCGCCTCGTCCGCGGCGAGCAGCTCGTCGAAGCGTTCCTCGCAGATGGGCCGGATCCACGCCTCGTGGAGCCCGATCTCACGTGGGGTGAAGGGCCGGCTGAGGAGGCGCCGCAGCCGGACGTGGTCCGGGGGGTCGATGGCGATGAGGACGCGCAGGTCCTCGGCCCCCATCGCTGCGAACGGGTCCTCGGCGCCCGCGGCGTCGCCGTCGAGGCGACGTCGGGACCCCTCGAAGGCCAGGCGCATCCCGAGCTTGGAGGAGAACAGCTCGGGATCCCGCAGGACCTCGAGACAGTCCTCGTAGCGGGTCACCACCCAGAGGTCGGCGTCCTCGGCGTGGTGGACGGGGTCCTCGTCGCGCAGCCAGCGGAACACGGGGTAGGGATCGTCCAGCGCAAAGGCCCGGTAGGGGTCGAAGGCGATGGCGGCCGGCGATTCCATGGCACCCTCCGTGCTGGCGACGTCCGGGCCCGAGTATGCCGCACGACCGCCCCCGGCCCGGGACGGTCGGGGCCGGTCAGGTCGCCGCCAGCCTGACCCGGATGGTGGGGCGGCGGTCCTGGCGCACCACCTCGACCTCGATCGGAGCCCCCTGGTCGAGGTCGGCGTCGGAGACCCCGCAGTCGAGGGGGATCTCGAAGGTCGCTCCGCCCAGCATGGCCAGCATGGCTCGCCGGATGTCCTCGATCACATGGGGTGGCAGGGTCTCGAGGATGTGACGGATGCGCGGGGTCATGTCGTCCTCGAGCCCGAGATCCTCCACCATCTTCACGAGGGGGTACCCCTCGACGTGCATGTGGCGCATCGTCTCCCGGGCGTTGGCGTCCTGGAGCATGGCGTTGGCGGCTGCCACGATCTCGTGGCAGGGGGGTGCCAGGTGGCGCAGGGTGGTCCCGACGTAGGGCGACGGTCCGGGCATGGGCTCCTCCTCGGGGTGTACCCCTCTCCCCCTTGGGGGGAAGGGGGAGCGGGGGACAGGACCGTTGTAGCGAGCCCGTCGCAAACGGCACGTAAAGGCACCCGGCGCCGGCGGGCCAGCCCGGCTCCTCCCCTCGACGGGCTTTCTCGCAGGTCAGCGGGGGGATAGCGTGGCGGCCGTCGCGACAGGGCGGGGTCGGCGTGGACGTGAGGATTCTCGGACCGGCTGAAGTGCGCCACGACGGCTCGCCCGTGACCCTGCGCGGGGCCAAGGCCCGTCAGCTCCTCATCCTGCTGGCCGTCCGGGCCAACCGCCCCGTCCCCGCCGACCAGCTGGTCGAGGAGCTGTGGGAGAGCTCGCCACCGCCCAGCGCCGCCACCGCCCTGCGGGTGCACGTGGCCCACCTGCGCCGCGCCCTCGAGCCGGCCCGGGACCACGACACCGCCAGTGGCCGCCTGCCCGCCGGCCCCCACGGCTACGTGCTCACCCTCGAGCCCAACGAGCTCGACGTGGACCGCTTCGAGCGCCTCGTCCTGGCCGCCCGCCAGGCCAACACGGCCGGCGTCCCGGCCGCCGCCGTCCCCCTCCTCACCGAGGCCCTCGACCTGTGGCGGGGCGAGGCGCTCGTCGACGCCCAGCATCTCACCGCCACCCGCCCCGAGCGCGAGCGCCTGGACGAGCTGCAGGCGGTGGCCTTCGAGGCCCTGGCCGAGTCCCGGCTGGTCCTGGGCGAGCACGCCCTGCTGGTCGACGTCCTGGCCAAGGCCATCGAGCGCTTCCCGGTGCGGGAGGAGCTGACGGCCCGGCACATGCTGGCCCTCTACCGCTGCGGCCGGGTCAAGGACGCCCTGCGCAGCTACGCCGTGCTGGCCAGGCGCCTCGACGAGCGGGGCCTGGTCCCGGCCGAGCGGCTGCGACGGCTCGAGGAGGACATCCTCCTCGAGCGGCCCTCCCTCGACTTCCGTCGCCGGGAGCGTGCCGACGCCACCGTGGGCGTCCATGGCACGGCCACGAGGATGGTGGGACGCCGGCAGGAGCTGCGCTCGCTCACCGCCGCCCTGGAGGCGCCGCCCGGGTCCCTCCCCGGCGTGGGCGTGATCTCCGGGCCGGACGGCATCGGCAAGACGGCGCTGGCCAACGAGCTGACCACCCGGGCCCGGCGCCTCGGTGTGCACTGCTTCGTCGGCACCTGCCACCAGTGGACGGGCGTCCCCTTCGAGCCGTTCGAGCAGGTCCTGGGGGAGCCGGTGGTGTTCCTCCCCTGGGAGGGGGCCCAGCCGGCGGCGGCGGCCACGAGGTTCCGGCTCTTCGACGACGTGGCCCGGCGACTGGCGGCCCGGGGCGGGGATCGGGCCATCGTGGTCGTCGAGGACCTCCACAACGCCGACTGCTCCACCGTGGCCCTGCTCCGCCACCTCGTGCGCCACCGCGCCCTGGCCGGCACGTTCTTCCTGTGCACGCGGCGCGACGACGTCGGCGGCGAGCGCGCCGAGGCCGTCGACGACCTCCTGGCCTCGTCGGGCGCGGTGGAGGAGCGGCTGGCGCCCCTGGTCGAGGCCGAGGTCCGGGCCCTCGTTCGGGAGACAGCGCCCCCGGAGAGCGTGGAGCTCCTGGCCCGGCAGGCCGAGGACCTGCGCCGGGTGAGCGGGGGCAGTCCCTTCGTCCTGCGGGAGTTGCTCCGGGAACTGGACGAGGAGCTCCTCGAGCCGGGAGCGGCCCGCGACCTCGGGCCGAGGCTCGAGCGCCTCGCCACCGGGGGCGCGGCCGGCATCGTCGGCCGGCGGGTGGCCCGGCTGTCGAGCCAGGGCAGCGCGCTCGTCGCCGGGGCCGCCGTGGTGGGCCACGGCATCGCCACCGACATCCTGGCCGCGCTGGGCGGCGTCGCCCCCGAGGCCCTCAACGCCCGCTTGGAGGAGTGCCTGGCCGCCCGTCTCTTGATCGAGGACGCCGAGCGTCCCGACCGGTTCTCCTTCCCCCACGACCTGGTGCGGACCGTGGTGCTCGGGTCCCTGCCGCCCGGCCGGCGCGCCTCGCTGCATCTGGAGGTGGGGAGGGTGCTGGCGGCCCGGCGGCACCCCGAGGAACCGGCGGGGCGCATCGCCCATCACCTGTGCGAGGGGCTGGCCCCGGGGTCGGGCCGGCCCGGGGACGGCGAGGACCGGGCCCTCGCCGCCCTGTACGCCGAGCTGGCCGCCCTCGATGCCGAACGGCAATTCATGTTCCAGGAGGCGGCCCGGTGGCAGGACCGGGCAGGTGCCCTCGGCCGGGGTGCCGGGGCCGGCGCGCCCTTTCCCGGCCGGTGAGGCTCGTGCCCTCCTGACCAGGGCCTCTGCACCCGGGCCGCAGTGCCGGCGGCCTCTTTACCGGAGCTTTGCGGCGGGCGCCCGACACTGGTGCCACGGTCCGCTCGGCGGCGGGCGTCGGTCGCGCACGGCGGGCTCCGCCGCCGCCGGGGCGCAAGGGGAGGCGTCGTGCCTGGTGGCGTGGTCGAGCTGGACGGGTCCGCACGGGGACCGGCCAGCGGGGCGCGCCGGATCGGCGACGTGCGGCCCGACGAGGAGATCGAGCTCACCCTGACGCTGCGCGGTCCCGACCTGCCCGCCGCCGACGCCGCCCCCCGGGCGTCGCCTACCCGGGGCGAGCTCGAGGCCCGCTACGGCGCCCACCCCGGGGCCGTCGCCACCCTGGTCTCGGTGCTGGCCCGCTCGGGGCTGGCGACGACGACGCCGTCGGGCCGCAGCCTCGGCGTGCGGGGCCGGGCCGGAGCCGTCCAAGCCCTGTTCGGCGTCCACCTCGGGCGCTACCTGAGCCCGGGTGGCCGTGTCTACCGGGGTCGGGTCGGAGCGGTCGTGATCCCCGCTGTGCTACGTGACGTCGTCACCGGGGTGTTCGGCCTCGACCAGCGCTGCATGGCCGACCGCGACCACGACGCCTCGGGCCCCGCCCCGTCCCGATTCCCGGCCGGGCCCCCGCTGGCGCCCGAGGACCTCGAGACCCGCTACGCCTTCCCCCCCGGTGACGCCTCGGGCCAGACCGTGGCCGTGGCCGAGTTCGGGCTGGGACCGCGTCGGAGCGACCTCCAGCTCTTCTGCCAGAAGCACGAGCGTCGCCTGGCCGAGGTCACCACGCTCGGGGTGGGCGTGGCCCGACCGCAGCGCCCCCGCCCCCCCGGCTCCGGGGTGGAGGGGCCCGACCGGCGGGCCGTGGCCGTGACGGCCGACGTCGAGACCCTGGCCTCGTTGTGCTCGGGAGCGAAGATCCTCGTGCTCGTGGCCCCGCCCACGCAGAAGGGGTGGATCGACCTCCTCGACCGCGTGGTCTGGGGCGAGGACCCGCCGCCCGTCGTCCTGGCCCTGGCCTGGGGGCGGTGCGAGGGGGACCCCGACTGGTCGGCATCGGCCCAGCGCGAGATCGACGTGCGGCTCCACCTGGCGGCCATGCTGGGCACCACGGTGTGCGCCAGCGTGGGCCCCGCCACGTCCACGGCGAGCACGGGGCGGACCCCGGACTTCCCGGCCACGAGCCCCTTCGCCGTGAGCGTGGGCGCCCACCTGCGCGTGGAGGGAGCCGACCCCGCCGTGACGTCGTGGTGCACGCCGGGCGGCGCCGAGGCCGCCTCCATCGGGTGCTGGTCGCCCAGCACGGTGTTCGGTCGCCCGTCGTGGCAGTCGCTGGCGCTCCCGGGCGCGCCCTGCCCCCCGGGCACCGACGCCGCCGGCCCACCCCTGTCGCCGCGCCCCGGCGGGGGCCGGGTCGTCCCCGACCTGACCGCCGTGGGAGGACCGCACCGCGTCGAGGCGATCGTCGACGGGCGGGCCCGCTCCAGCGACGGTGCGGGGTGCTCCGCCGTGGTGTGGGCGGCCCTGCTGGCCCGCATCTACGGTGCCCTGGCCACGCCCCGCCCGCCCCGCTTCGTGGCCCCGCTGCTCTACGGCGGCGGGCCCGGCGGGGGTGGCGTGCCCCCCGCCCCGGCCTCCTCGCCCGCACCCACGGCCTAGCGGCGTTCCCCCGACCAAGCCGGAGCCGGCCTGCCGGCGCCGGCGGGCGGGGGCGCCTGGCGACGGGCGCCGGTAGTGTGCGGGCATCCCCAAGATACGCGCCAGGCTCGAGAGCACGAGGAGCAAGGTCCTCGTGGGTGCGGTGGCTGTGGTCGTGGCCGCCGGAGGGACGCTGTTGGGCCTCGAGCTGACCGGGTCGAGCACGCCGGTGGCGAACCCGGTGACGTCGCCCGGTGGCGGGACGGGCAACTCGGGCGGTGGCACGGGACACGGCGCCGACGGGAACGCCGCCTCGAGCGGGAGCCAGGGCACCGGGGTCGGGAGCGCCGGCAGTGACGGCGCCGACGGTGGGAGCCCGAGCGCCGGGGCCTCGTCGTCCACCACCACCACGGCACCGGGCCCCGTCAAGGTGCAGGCCATCTGCACCACCGTGTCGGGGAACCTCACCGGCCAGCTCACGGCGGGGTCGTGCTCGCAGGTCCCCGTGACCGGGGGCTCGGGCACCATCGCCGGCGCCGCCTTCACCGGCTCGGGGACGGCCACGATCAGCTGGTCGGACGGGGGGACGACCACGTTCGTGTACACCGCGTCCCATCCGGCCTCCCAGCGGCGCAAGTGTCCCGAAGGCGACACCGAGACCACGTTGAAGGGCTCGGTCACGGCCAACCACACGGTGGGGCCCGACGATCCGGGGATCAAGGGCCCGGTGCGGGTCAAGCTGTGCGTGGATCCCAAGCTGGACGTCACCGTGGCGCCGGGTCGAGCCTTCCAGCTCTGAGGTCCGCCCGCCGCTCACGGCTTCTCACCGGGCTCCCGTGTTGTGGGCGAGTTGGGCGATGGCGGCCCCGATGTCGCATGTCGAGGCGCGGCCCCGGTCCTAGGATCGACACAGCAACCGATGTGCGGGTCTCCGGTCCACCCGGGGAGGGCAGTCCCATGGTCGAGGCGTTCCAGGTGGTGTGCGTGGCCAAGGCGCAGACCAACTGGGGCCATCACCACATCGTGGGGGTGGGCACGGCTCCGAAGCCCGGTGCTCCGGACCGCTGGCTCGTGCCCGCCGTGCTGGCCCGTCTCGACGACGGCGACCTCTTCTACACCACCAACAGCTTCGGCGACCCGATCTTCGTGCGCGGGCACCGGTGCTGGTGCGGGACCGACACGGTGCGGACCACCCACGACGACGACAGCGAGGACCCGCTCGACCGGCTGCCGGCGTGCCCGTGGGAGGCCGAGGCCTCGTCGGGGGGCAGCGGGGATCTGGCCGGGGCGGCACCGGGCCCCGCCTGACGATCCCCCTACGCTGGCGGGGTGGTCGGTCCGCCCGCCTCCTCCGGCTACGACGGGCACCCCGGGTTGCAGTGGCTCGGGTCGTGCCCCGAGGGCCGGTCGTGGCTGGCATCGCTGGGCACCCTGGTGGGGGAGTGCGCCCGGACGTGGGAGCTGGCCGTGGGGCCGCCCTTCGCCGACGCCTTCGCGTCGCTGGCGCTCCCCGTCACCCGGGCCGACGGGACCCCGGCCGTGCTCAAGGTCCAGTTCCCCGATGCCGACAGCGAGCACGAGGCGCCCGCCCTCGAGCGGTGGGACGGCGCCGGGGCCGTCCGCCTGCTGGCGTGGGACGCCGGTCGTCGGGCCCTGCTCCTCGAGCGCTGCGAGCCGGGCACGTCCCTGGCGGACGCCGCGGCCGGGGGCGACACCGACGGGGCCCTGGCCGTGCTGGTGGGCCTGGCCCGGCGCCTCCTCGTCCCCGCCGGCGCGCCCTTCCGCGGGGCGGCCGAGCTCGCCCCGGGGTGGGCGGTGGCCGTCCGTCGGGGCTGGGAGCGCTGCGGCCGGCCCTTCGAGCGCCGCCTGGTGGAAGCGGCCGAGTCGTTCCTGGCCGATCTCCCCCGGTCGGGCCACGACACCGTCCTGGTCGACCAGGACCTCCACGCCGGCAACGTCCTGTCGGCCCGGCGCCAGCCCTGGCTGGTGATCGACCCCAAGCCGGTGGCGGCGGAGCCGGCCCTGGCGGCGGCGTCGGTGGTGCGGGGGGCCGAGCTGGGCCACGGCCCGGAGCCGGTGCGGCGGCGCCTCGACGCCGTGGTGGCCGAGCTCGGTCTGGACCGGGAGCGGGCCCGGGCCTGGACCGTGGCCCACACCCTGGCGTGGGCCTTCGGTGCCGAGGGGGTGCTGCCCGGGCACGTCGAGGTGGCCCGGTGGCTCCTCGACGACGGCCGCCGTCGGCGCTGACGCGGGCCGGTGCCGATCAGCCGAAGTCGAGCTTGAACTCGGCCAGGGCCTTGGGGAAGGTGCCGTCGAGGAGGTTGTTGCGGTAGGTGGCCGAGGAGTCGTAGCACCACACGTCGGCGAAGGCCACCTTGGCCGAGACGAACCAGGCAGCCATGTGGTCGATGAACGAGGGGTCGTCGCCGAATCCGAGGTTGTCGTCGCGGTACTCGTCGGACCACTCGGGGATGGCGATGGGCTTGTGGTGCTGGGCCGCGAACGACTCCAGCCAGTCGAGTCCCCACTGCTGTTGCAGCTGGTTCTCCCAGCCCACGGAGGGGAGGAAGGCCCCGTCCCCGAAGTAGTTGTCGTAGACGTCGGTGCCGACGTAGTCGACGTAGGCGTCCCCGGGGTAGGCCTGGTCGGGCGTGTAGGGCGTGGGGCTCGGGGCGTTGGGGTTCCACAGGAACTGGAAGTGCTGGCCCGGCACGGCCCGTATGGTGGTCACGATCTGGCGCCAGTAGGCGGCGAAGTCGGCGGCGTCGGCGGCCGTCGCCACCGACCACGGGAACCAGTTGCCGTTGAACTCCCATCCCAGGCGAAGGATGGCGTTGCCCTCGTCGTCGGCGATGAGGTTCCGGGCCAGGACGGTGAAGTACTGGTCGTAGGCGCCGGTGGCCCCCTGGGCCAGGGTGCCCGTCCCCGGGATGATGGGGATGCCCAGGACCAGGCGGTAGGGGGAGTGGCTCCAGGCCGGGATGTTCGAGGCGCTGTCCATGGCGGCCCACCCGTCGGTCTTGTCGAGGTAGTCGGTGGCGAGGACGGGGTGGGTGCCGGTGGCGGCGGCGAAGGCGGCCACGCCCGACGGGTCGGACTCCCCGGCGTAGTCCCCCAGGGTCACGCTGCGGGCGTTGACGGGCGAGGCCGTTCCCGTGGTGCCGGTGCCCGTCGAGCCCGTGCCGGTGGTGCCGGCCGGTGAGGTCACGGGCTTGTGGGCGGCGGTGGTCGTGGTGGTGGTCGGGGCGCCCGTCGGCACGGGGGGAGCCGTCCCGTGCCGGGCGGCGAAGGTGGCGGGGTGGCGGG
>DATJOV010000424.1:0-4022 GCA_035506735.1 Acidimicrobiales bacterium
CCGCAGCCTGGCCAGGCGCTCATTGCGCCGGTGATCGCCACGGGTCAGCTCGGGTCGCTTACGGTTGGACACGACATCCTCCTCGGGAATGGTTGGAACGCGAATCCGAACCCTGACCGGGGAGGATGTCCGCGTTCAACCTCTACCGGGAGTTATTAGGGCACGGGGGAGCGGGGGACGGCCGGGGCCGGCGCCCCGGATCGCGCCGGGGGCCTACTCCACCCGCTCGCCCAGCACCCGGCGGGGAGAGCGTTCGAGCTCCTCCAGGGTGGCGATGAGCTTGGCGAAGGTGCGGTCGAAGTCGGCCGGCTTGCGGGCCCGCTTGGTGGGGTTGGCGGCGCTGATGATCTGGTAGCGGGCCATGGAGTGCCAGGCTCCCTTGGCCTTGAGGGCCTCCTCGACCGCCTTCACCGCGGCGGCGGCGTCGAGGACCCGCTGGGCCCGGCCCTGGCGGACCTGGTACGCCTGGTCGAGAGCCACGTCCAGGAAGCCGTCGCACTTCTTGAGGATGGGCTCGAAGGCGCTGCCGGCCAGGCGCCCCGAGCGTTCGTAGGCGAGGCCCAGGGTGACCAGATGGGCGGACTCGATGGCGTCGGCGAGCTCCCCGTCGTCCTCGGCCATGGCGGGGTGGCGGTCCAGTGCCTCCCGGTAGATGGAGAGGGCGATGGTGGCGCGCTCGCGGATGTTGAGGGGCTGCTCCACGTTCAGGCTCATCATCTTGGGGGCCAGGTCCCCGGGCACGACCACCACGGGGAACTGCTGCATGCCGAGCTCCAGGCCGACCTGGAAGCGGTGCTGGCCGTCGATGATGACGTAGGCCCCGTCCCGCTCCACCACGGTGAGGGGGGTGACGAAGCCGAGGCGCTCCATGGAGGAGGCCAGGGCCTTGAGGTGGGCGGGGCGGGCCTTGCGCTGGTGGCCCACCACCGAGAGGCGGCGGGCGGGCACGACCCGGATCGTGACGCGGCGGCGGCTGAGCGGATCCCTGAGGACGAGCTCCCCGGCCACGGCGCCAGGGTAGGGGACCGGGGACGGGACGGCCCGGGCCGTGGTGGGGGACCGGAGCCGGGCCCCGATTGGCTCCGGTCCGGGCCGGGGGGATGCCATCATGCCCGAGGGGGAGCCGAGCCTCCGACTCGAGGACGACATGGGGCCAGCGCCGTCAGACCACGGCATGTCGACAGCGGGGGCGACCCCCGGTAGCGTCGGTCGGATGCCGACACCGGGCGCGGCGCTCCGGACGCAGGTCGTGACCGGTCCGGGACGACACGCCCACCGGACCGGCGCAGGCGGGGAGCCGACCGAGGGGGCATGGTGATCCTGGGAATCCTCAATCCGACCAACCTCGTCACCACCGGGGGGCTGGCGGCCGTCTTCTTCCTGTGCCTGCTCCAGTCGTGCTGCATCCCCACCTCGTCGGAGCTGACCCTGGGGGTGGCCGGGGCCCTCGCCTCCCAGGGCAAGCTCAACCTCGGTGCCGTGATCGTGGTGGGGGTCCTGGGCGAGGTGGTCGGCGCCTACGTGGCCTGGGTCATCGGCCGGACCGGGGGCCGGGCCTTCGTCGACCGCTTCGGGAAGTACGTCCTGCTGAGCCACGCCGACCTGGACCGGGCCGAGGCGTGGTACGGGCGCCACGAACGCTTCGGGGTGCTGGTCAGCCGGCTCCTCCCCGTCATCCGCAACTTCGTGGCGGTCCCCGCCGGCATGGCCGAGGTGCCCCTGGTGCGCTTCGGCATCCTCACCGCCGTCGGCTCGACCATCTGGGACGGGGCCTGGGCCGGCATCGGCTATGGCGTGGGGTCGCGCTGGCACTCCATCGAGCACGGCTTCACCGACGCCGGCTACGTCCTCGCCGCCGTGGTGGTGGTGGCGGTGGTGGTCGGCGTCCTGCACCGCTACCGCAGCTACAAGGCGGCCTCGGGCTCCCGTCCCCGCATTCCCGAGGACCGGGCCTCCTAGACGGCGCCGTCAGTCGTCGTCGGCGGCCTTGAGGGCCCCGGCCACCCTGGCGTCGACGGTCCAGGCCGAGCTGGGCAGGTGGTGCTGGCGGGCCCAGGCCACGGTGAGGGGATCGCTCCCGGCCCGGGTGAGGAGCTCGGCTCCCAGGAGGTCGTGGGTGAGGTACTGCCGGGTGCGCCGGTGCCAGCGGGGCTCGCGCCCTCCCGACCCCGGGGCCTCGATCAACCGCGACCGGCCCACCACCAGGCCTGCGGCGGTGACCACGGCCCGGGCCATGGTGCCCAGGCCCGACTCGACCTTGCCCACGTCGTGGAGGAGGGCGCTCGCCACCACGGCCCGCTCCGGGTCGTCCCCGTCGCCGAGGAGCTCGATGGTGCCCCGGGCCACGCCCACGGCGTGGCGCCGGTCCGGGCCCGACATCCGGTCCCACAGCTCGAGCTCGCCCCCGAGCAGCCACCGGCGCGCCCAGGTCTCGTCGGCACGGCGGGGGCCCCCCGGCCACAGCGCGCCGAAGAAGCGGGTGGCCAGGTGACCGAGCGACCCGAACTCCTTGGTCCCTCGCATCCGGTCCAGGGTAGTGGAGGGGCTCCCCCTTTCTCGGTCCGACGACGGCGCTGTGCGGCCCGGCCCCGGGACGGCCCGCAGGGCGCCGCCCGTCGGGACCGGTGGGCCGGGCCTACAGTGCGGGGATCGCCCCACCCCCTCGCCCGCCCCATCCCGAGCGCGTCCCCCCCGCCCCGCCCCGCCGGCCGGGCCGTCCGGGCCCGGGCCGGTAGATGGGGGCGGTGCCCCCGGCGGCGGTGCCGGTGACGACGGGATCCGATCCCGTCGAGGATCTCGTGCTCGACCTCCTGGAGTGGATCGGCCCCGAGGCCCGGCCCTACGACGAGGTGCTCGAGGCGTGGCGCACCTCCTGCCCCCGCCTGCCGGTGTGGGAGGAGGCCAACGACCGGGGCTTCGTGGTGTGCCGGCCCGAGCCCGGACGGGGCCGGGTCGTGGTGGTGTCGGCGGCCGGGGCCGCCCACCTGCGGGCCCGGCGTCGCCCCTCGTGGGGACGCTGAGCCGATTGGGGCCGGCCCCACCCCGGCGCTAGGCTGACCTGCGCTCACGCAGCGCGCGTGGAGCGCGTGGAGCGTGGCGGCGGCGCCGGATCGGGTGTCGCCGGCCGCCTTCGGCCCGTCCCCAGGAGCGTGATGAGAGGGATCCAGAGCTACGCCGCGTACGTCCCCTACCGCCGCCTCGAGCGCAGGGCCATCGCCGCCTTCTTCGGCGGGGCCCCGGGCAAGGGGCAGCGCACGGTGGCCTCCTTCGACGAGGACACCACCACCATGGGCTTCGAGGCCGCCCGCCTGGCCCTGCGGGCCGCCCCCGGGGCCTCGCCCGGGGCCCTGTGGTTCGCCACGGCCGAGCCCGCCTACCTCGAGAAGACCAACGCCAGCGCCATCCACGCCGCCCTGCGCCTCGACGCCTCGGTGGCCGCCATGGACCTCAACGGGGCCCTGCGCTCCGGGGTGGGGGCCCTGCGGGCCGCCCTGCGCAGCACCGACCAGGTCCTCGTGACCACGGCCGGCCTGCGCGGCGGCCTGCCCACCAGCGCGGACGAGTCCGAGGGCGGGGACGGCGCCGCCGCCGTCCTGGTGGGGGACGACAGCGAGCGGCCCGTGGTGGCCGAGTACCTGGGCGGGGCGTCCGAGACCGAGGAGTTCGTGGACCGCTGGCGCACCCCGGGGTCGCCCAAGACCCGGCGCTGGGAGGACCGCTTCGGCGAGACCGTCTACGTGCCCATGGCCGAGCGGGCCTGGAACGCCGCCCTCAAGACGTGCGGGCTCAACCCGGACCAGGTGGACGTGGCCGTGGTGACGGGCAACCACCAGCGGGCGGTGCGGGCCGCCGCCAACCGCCTCGGCGCCGCCGCCGTGGCGGACAACCTCGACGCCACCGTGGGCAACACCGGCGCCGCCCATTTCGGGGTGGTGCTGGCCGGCGTCCTCGACACCGCCGCCCCCGGCACCACCGTGGCCGTGGTGGTGCTGGCCGACGGGGTGGAGGTGCTCCTCTTCCGC